>JANJTY010000396.1 GCA_024710865.1 Lysobacteraceae bacterium
CGGCGGGCAACTGGTTCCTGGAAAAGCGCGGCGCGACCCTGCTGCGCAGCGAGTTCGTGCCGGGATTCAAGTGCGCCCACCTGCTCAAGGACCTGCGCATCGTGCTGCCGATGGCGCAGGCGCTGGGCCTGCATCTGCCCACGACCGAGCAGTCGCTGGCCGACTACGCCGCGCTGACCGAGTCGGGCCTGGGCGAGGCGGACACCTCGGCGCTGGTGGTTCGCAAGCGCGCCTGAGGCCCTCCGCCCCGGACGCATCGGAGATCGACTACTGCGCGCGCAGGGCGATGGCCTCGATGCCGTTGTCGCCGAGCTGGCGCTTGGCGGCTTCGAGTTCGGTGGCGCTGGGGTAGGGGCCGAGGCGGACACGGTGCCAGGTGTTGCCGTCGATCTGGCTCGATTCCACCCGCGCGATCAGGCCGAGCAAGGCCAGGCGCGCCTTGAGCGCATCGGCATCGCCGGGGGCGCGGAAGGCGCCGGCCTGGAGCAGGTAGCGGGCACCGGCCGCGCCTTCGGGCGTCGGCGGCGGCGTCGGCTGCTCGCGCTCGCTGCGCGCGCGGTTGGCGAGCTCCTGGTCGGGAATCGCGACCTCGCGCTCGGCCAGCACGGTGTAGAAGTCGTAGCGCGGCTTGGCCGGCTCGGGCTTCTGCGCCACCGGCTCCTCCTTCACCGCCGGCGGTTTGGCGCCCGGATCCGGCTTGGGCTGCAGCAGGGACGGCGTCCAGCCGTCGCGCAGCAGCAGGAAGGCGGACAGGCCGAGTCCGAGCACGACGCCGACCACCAGCCAGATCCAGGCCGGGCCCCCGCGCCGCGCCGTGCTGCGCCGGGCCTGCGACTTGCCGCGCCGTGCCGCCATCACATGCGCTCCGGTGCGGACACGCCGAGCAGGGCGAGGCCGTTGGCCAGCACCTGGCGCACCGCCAGGCAGAGGCCGAGGCGGGCCGAGCGCAGGGCCTCGTCCTCGACCAGGATCGGATGCGCGTTGTAATAGCTGTGGAAGGCCGAGGCGAGCTCGCGCAGGTAGGTCGCGACGGTCTGCGGCGCGCGCGTCAGGCCGGCGGCCTCGACCACTTCCGGATAGCGCATCAGCTCCGAGAGCAGCAGCTCCTCGGCCGGCTCGACCAGGCGCTCGCGCGCGGCATCGGCCGCGGTGCGGTTGAAGCTCCAGTGCTTCTCCGCCAGCTGCCGCACCAGTGCGTGCACGCGCGCATGCGCGTACTGCACGTAGAACACGGGGTTGTCGTTCGACTGGCTCTTGGCCAGATCCAGGTCGAAGTCGAGGTGCTGGTCGGCGCTGCGCATCACGTAGAAGAAGCGCGCGGCGTCGTTGCCGACTTCATCGCGCAGTTCGGCCAGGGTCACGAACTGGCCGGCGCGGGTCGACATCTGCACCTTCTCGCCGCCGCGGTAGAGCACGGCGAACTGCACCAGCTGCACCTCGATCCGCTTCGGATCCAGACCCAGGCCCTGCGCCGCGGCCTTGAGCCGGGCGATGTAGCCGTGGTGGTCGGCGCCGAACACGTACAGGGCGCGCTCGAAGCCGCGCTCGAACTTGGACAGCAGGTAGCCGAGATCGGACGCGAAATAGGTGGTGGCGCCGTTGGCGCGGCGCACCACGCGGTCCTTTTCGTCGCCCAGGGCGCTGGCGCGGAACCACAGCGCGCCTTCGCTCTCGTACAGGTGCCCGGCCTTTTCGAGCGTCTGGATGGCCCGCTGCACGTAGCCGTCGGTGGTGAGCGAGGCCTCGGAGAACCAGTTGTCGTAGACCACGCCGAAGGCCTGCAAATCCTCGCGGATCAGCTTCTGGCACCAGGAAAGGCCCTTGCCGAACAGACGACGGTAGCCGGCCTTGGGCTGGGCGGGATCGTCACCGAGCAGGCGCTTGCAGGCCGCGATCAGCGCATCGACGTGGGTTTCCTTGTCGCCGCCCTGGCTTTCGTCCGGCGACAGGTCGCGTTCGAAGGCATGCGGGGCATGGCGGAACTCGTCGCCGATCTCGCCACGCAGCTCGCGCGCGATGTCGACCACGTACTCGCCCTTGTAGCCGTTGTCGGGAAAGCGCGGCTTCTCGCCGCAGAGCTCCAGGTAACGCAGCCAGACGCTGACCGCGAGGATGTCCATCTGGCGCCCGGCGTCGTTGACGTAGTACTCGCGCTGCACCTTGTGGCCGATGGCCTCGAGGATGTTGGCGAGGGTGGCGCCGTAGGCCGCGCCGCGGCCGTGGCCGACGTGCAGCGGGCCGTTGGGGTTGGCCGAGACGAACTCGACGGTGAGCGACTCGCGCGATTCCTCCGCCTGGCAGCCGTAGCGTTCGCCCTGTTCGAACACGCGGCGCAGGGTGCCGAGCCGGCAGCCGCGGTTGAGGTGGAAGTTGATGAAGCCCGGGCCGGCGATCTCGATCCGGGACAGGTGCTGCGACTTGGGCAGGTTGTCGATCAGGGCCTGGGCCAGGTCGCGCGGCTTCATCCCGGCCGGCTTGGCGAGCAGGAGGGCGGCGTTGCTGGCGTAGTCGCCGTGCTCGCGCTGGCGCGTGCGCTCGATCGCGAAGTCGGGCTCGCCGAGGTCGGGCAGCTTGCCGTCGCGCTTGAGGTCGAGCAGGGACTGCAGCAGCAGTTCGCGGAGATAGTCCTTCACGGTGGCAACGGGCCCTGGAACGCGGAAAACCCGTGATTCTAGCAGTGGTGGGGCAGCCTCGGTCGGAGGGCGGTCCGTGCGGATCGCCGCCAAGGCGGTTCCCACGCGGGTGCTGACCACCCGCGGCAGGCGCCGGCTGTCATCGCGCTGTCATCGCTCGGTCATAGCCTTGCGCCGCCTGCCGAACCGGCGATCCCGCCGTCCCCGCGCCATCCGGAGCTTCGCGCATGAACCGTTCTTCGACGCCCGCCCGGCGTCCCGTCGCGGCCGTCCTGGCCTGCCTGCTGGGCCTGCCGCAGGCCTTCGCCCAGGCGCCGGCCGATCCGCTGTCCGAGGGCCTGATCCGCCTGCGCGGCGAGGTCGAGCAGCTCAACAGCGAGCTGACCCTGCTGCGCGAGGAGCAGCGCACCCAGCTGGCGGCGCTGAACGCGCAGCGCGCCGAGCTGGAAGCCGGCCTGGCGCGCCAGGAGCTGGCGGCACGCGAGGCGCGCGGCAAGCTGGAGGCGGCGCAGGCTGAAGCCGCCGAGGCCGGCGTCGAGGGCGAGGAGCTCAAGCCGCTCATCGCCACCGCCGCCGATGGCCTCAAGACCCACATCCGCGCCGGCCTGCCGTTCAAGCAGGACGAGCGCGTCGGCGAGGTCGACGCCTTCCTGGCCCAGGTCGAGAACGGGGCGCTGCCGCCGATGCGCGCGATCAACCGGCTCTGGGCTTTCTTCGAGGACGAGTTCCGCCTGACCCGCGACAACGGCCTCTACAGCCAGACCATCGAGGTCGAGGGCGAGCGCGTGCTGGGCGAGGTCGCCAAGGTCGGCACCCTGGCGCTGTACTTCCGCACCCCCGACGGCCGCGTCGGCCAGGCCCGCCGCGACGGCGCGGACTGGCGCTTCGAGCCGGTCGCCGACGCCGACACCATCAAGCGCATCGACGCCCTGTTCGACGCCTACCGCAAGCAGATCCGCCAGGGCTTCTTCGAACTGCCGCTGGCGGCCGGAGGTGCGTCGTGAAGCGTTTCGGCCTGATCCTGCTGGCCGCGCTGGCCGCCGCGCCCCTGGCGGCACAGGACAGCGCTCCAGTGCCCCCCGCCGCGCCCGCGCCGGCACCCGTCGAGCCGGCGCCGCGGGTCTCGATCGAGGACGCCTACAAGAAGGAATACGCCTTCCTCGAAGCGCAGAAGCGCGAGCTATCGGCCCGCATCGCCGAGGTGCGGCGCAACCTGGAGTCCGACCGTGCCCGCCTCGAGCGCGAGATCGCCGGCTTCGAATCGCGCGCCCTGGCGGCCCGCAGCGAGGCCGAATCGCTGGGTGAGGAACTGGTCCGCACCCAGGAGCGCGCCCAGGTCGCGGCCGGCAACCGCGAGCTGGTGGCCGCGACCCTGGAGCAGGCCCGCATCAGCCTTGGACAACTAGGCGAGAACCGCCTCGAGACGGCCGAGTTCGCCGCCTCGCCCGATGCCGACAGGCTGCAGACCGCCTTCGGCACGGCGCTGGAGACGCTGGCCCAGCTCGGCACGGTGCGACAGGAGAACGGCAGCTTCTTCCTCGCCGACGGCACCGAAGTGCAGGGCACCCTCGTGCGCCTGGGCAACATCGCGGCCTTCGGCGTCAGTCCGCAGGGCGCGGGCGCGCTGGCGCCGGCCGGCGGCGGTCGCCTGAAGCTGTGGAACCAGCCCAGCAGCGAGGCCGCCCAGGCCCTGGCGCAGGGCCGCATGCCGGCGGTGTTGCCGGCCTACCTCTACGACAACCCCAACGCCGCGGTCAGCGAGCCGGAAGTGAAGACGATGGCGGGCGAGGCCGCCAAGGGCGGCCCGATCGGCTACCTGATCCTGCTGCTCGGCGCGCTGGCCCTGGTGCTGGTGGCGCTGCGCGCGGTCTTCCTCAAGCGCGCCGGCGCCTCGATCTCGCACATCCTCGAGGGCGTCGAGGCGCCGCTGCGCGCCAACCGCATCGACGACGCCATCGCCGCCTGCAAGCGCTTCAAGGGTTCGGCCGCGCGCGTGGTGACCGCCACCCTGCGCAACCTCGAGCGCGAACGCGAGCACCTGGAGGACATCGTCTCCGAGTCGATCCTGCACGAGTCCACCCACCTCTCGCGCTTCGGCGCGGTGATCACCGTGGTGGCTGCGGTCGCGCCCCTGCTCGGCCTGCTCGGCACCGTCACCGGCATGATCCAGACCTTCGACGTGATCACCGAGTTCGGCACCTCGGACCCGAAGCTGCTCTCGGGCGGCATCGCGGTGGCGCTGGTGACCACCCAGCTCGGCCTGATCGTGGCGATCCCTCTGCTGCTGCTCGGCAGCGTGCTGAACGGCTGGGCCGAGCGCATCAAGGACGACATGGAGAAGGCCGCGCTCAAGGTCATCAACCTGGCCGGCGAAGTGCGCCACCGCGCCGGCTTGGCCAAGGCGGCCTGATCGCGCGCCATGTTCACCCGCGCCGCCACCACCGAAGGCCTGGAAGGCTGGCTGCAGACGATCGGCTTCTACCTGGATTCCGGCGGCTTCGTGATGCCGCCGCTGATCCTGGTGACGATCGTGCTGTGGTACGCAATCGGCGCGCGCTGGTCGCTGCTGGCGCGCGGTTCGCGCAAGAACGTGCGGGTCCTGATCCGGCGCGTCCGCGAGGGTCGCGCCAAGGCCGCCAATGGCATCGTCGACCTTGCCATCGCGCGCGGCGTGGCCGCCGCCGACAGCGGCCTGCCCTTCCTGCGCCGGCGGCTGGATGCCGAGTTCGCCGGGTTCGAGACCGACATCCGGCGCTGGGCCACGACGATCACCGCCCTGGTCGCGATCGCGCCCCTGCTCGGCCTACTCGGCACGGTCAGCGGCATGATCGAGACCTTCGAGTCGCTCGGCGACATGAGCCTGTTCTCGCAGACCGGCGGCATCGCCGGCGGCATCGCGACCGCGCTCTTCACCACCCAGCTCGGCCTGGTGGTGGCGGTCCCGGGCGTGATCGTG
>JANJTY010000455.1 GCA_024710865.1 Lysobacteraceae bacterium
GAATCTGACCGAGGGCCAGGCCTGGGTCGGCGTGGTGCAGAGCCGCGAGGGCCGCTTCTCCGAGATCCGTCCTGGCGTGCCGCTCGATACGTTCTGCGAGTTCACGCTGCCGCAGGCGGCGGATGTCTCCGGCCCGCTGGCGGAGAATCCCAACACCCGCACGTATCTGTTCAGCGACGATTTCGAGGACTGACCCCGCACACGTCAACGATCCGGCGCCGGCGAGGCGCCGGATCGTGCGGCTGGGCACGCGCTCCAACTACGCGCCGGCACCGGTTCAGAAGGCCAGCGCGGTGAGCCGCTCGCGCTGCACCTGCATGGCCTCGCGCAGCGCCGAACGGTGTTCGGACAGCAGATGCGCCTGCGACTGCACCTCGGCGACCAACAGGGTGAAGACCCGGTCGTAGCGGACGCCCTCGATATGCCCGTCAGGTTCGTGAACGACAAGCCGCGCGTCGGCCTGCGCCACCTCCTCGGCCACGAAGCCGATGTCGGCCTTGCCGGTCTCCGTCCAGACGAAGCCGACCGGACGCAGGGCGGCGAGCACCGTGGCTGCGTTCTCCAGATCGACGATGTCCTGCTTGTAGCGCCGGCTCGATGAGCAGCTCGCGATCTGCTGGGTGGCATTACGGCAGAGCGACGCGGCGCCGCTGGTGCCGAGCTGATCGATCCGAGCCAGGCCATTGATGCGCAGGCGATTGCCCTGCGGGCTGCCCGCATTGATCGCCATGCCGCCACCGGCGAAAACGAGGAACTGGTTGGGGCCGTTGCTGGTATGGGCCGACGTGGTGTCCGACCACAGGAAGGTGCCGATGTCTCCCTGCACGGTCCCGGCCACGCAGCCGGTACCGCTCTGACCCCGTACCTGCGCCGATCGGCCGCCGGCGAAACTCCAGTTGGCCATGGCGCAGGCGCTGTAACCCGAGGTGGTTGAGCCTACGCCGCCGGAGCGGTTGAACTGGCCACCACCGATCACGCTGTGGTTGCCGCCGCCGAAATGGCCGTTGCCACCCAGCAGGCTCAGACCCGTGCCGGAGGCCGCCAGGTCCTGACCCGCCACGCTGTTTCGCGTGCCGGTCTCGTTGGAACCGAAGCCGGCGCCGACCGCGTAGGACCCGGCCAGGGAGATGTTGCGGCCGCCCAGGATTACCCCGTAGCTCGAGTCGATCCGGTTCATCAGTCCACCCAGCACGACGGCGGATCCCGCATCGATCGTATTCGAGCTGCCACCACCGATGCGTCCGCTGCCGGTCAGCACGTTGCTCATGCCGCCGCCGATGCTGCCGCCCTGGCTCTCGTGGCCGCTGCCGCCGAGGATGACACCCCCCTGGGCGACGTTGATGGCGCCACCACCGATGACGGCGGCCGTGCCGGAAGCGACTTGGCTGCTGCCGCCGGCGACGCTGGCGTGGAGAGCCGATGCCGCGCTGGCGCTACCGCCGAGCACGGTCGCGCGTCCGCCCTCGGCGCGGTTGCCTCGCCCGCCGCCGACCCGTGCGAAGGCACGGTCGTACAGATTGCCCGCGCCGTCGCCGGCCTGGTTGTCATGGCCACCACCGACGCTGCCGAAAGCATCCAGCACGCGGTTGGGACCCTCGTCGGCGAGGATGGGGTCGCTGTCGCCCGCGGGCAGGCCACCCCCGCCGATGCTGGCGCCGTAGACGTCGGTGCCGATCAGGTTGGCGGCGCTGCCCTGGATGACGTTCGCGCTGATCGGCGCATTCGCCACCGCGTAAAGACTGGGCTCGAAGCGCGCCGCCGGCACGTTGCGCACGCGCAGCACCAGCGGCTGCGCATCGAGCGTGCCGAGGAACTGCAGGGACGGATCGCTGCCCGCGTCGCCGGCGCTGCTCCAGCAGCCGCCGATCAGGTTCAGCGCTTTCAGCACGCCCTGCGCCTCCAGCGCACCAGACAACGCCTCGAACCCGTCGTAGAAGATGCCGCCGGTGGCCTGGGCGCAGGACTCGCCGGCGCTGGCCTTGGCGGCCGGCGCCGACACGGCCGAGGTCGCGCGCGCGAGTGCGGCGACGGCGAAGCGCCCCGCGGCCTCGGGCTGGACCGGGCGCACCACGGCGCTGAACTGGAAACGCTGGCCCGGGGCGGCATCCGCCGCGTGGGCGGCCTCGGCGCCGACTGCTGCGCCCACGCCCAGCAGACCACCGACGATGGCTGAAGCGAGGCCGCGCATCTCAGCGCTCCCCGCTCGCCAGCGCCGGCGCGGCGCGCAGGCGCAGGGCCGCCAGGGTCGCGTCGGTCTCGGCCTGCAGCGCCAGCAGCTCGCTGCGCAGGGCATCCAGCTCGCGCTCGGCCTCGGCACGCTGCTCGCGCAGGGCGACGGCGAGCAGCGCACTCAGGCGGTCGTAGCGCACGCCCTCGACCCGGCCTTCGGCGTCGTACTCGACCAGGCGCGGATCGACCTCGGCGACCTCCTCGGCCACGAAACCGATGTCCGCGACGCCGCTGTCCTTCCAGACATAGCTTACCGGCCGCAGCCGCGCCAGCGCGTCCAGTCCGATGTCGAGATCTCGGATATCGCGCTTGTAGCGCGCGCTCGACGAGCAGGTTGCGATCTGGTTGGACGCATTGCGGCACAGCGTGGTTGAACCGGCCGTCCCAAGGGTGTCCACGCGCAGCGTTCCGGCCACGCGCAGCGCGTTTCCGGCCGGGTCGTTGCTGTTGATCGCCGCGCCTCCGGAGGCGCGAACCAGGAACTGGTTCGCGCCGGTCGAGTAGAACGGCTGGTCAGTCGAGTCGGCCCAAACGAAC
>JANJTY010000616.1 GCA_024710865.1 Lysobacteraceae bacterium
GGTTGACGTCTATCTGGTGACCGCTGATTTCGACCTGCATGTTGGTACCCCTGTTGTTGGGCGCCCGGGCGGGCGCGAGTCCCCGGCCCGCGCCGGGCGCCGGCCGCCCGGCGCGCGCGCGACGCGCGGCCGGCGCCCGGCGCGTGCCGGGGAATCGCGCCCGCCAGGGCGCCCAACACCAGGAGTACCACCATGCAGATCGAAATCAGCGGTCACCAGATCGACGTCACCCCGGCCCTGCGCGACTACGTGCAGAACAAGCTGCAGCGGCTCGAGCGGCATTTCGACCACCTGCTGTCGCTGCACGTGATCCTCTCGGTCGAGAAGCTCGAACAGCGCGCCGAGGCGACGCTCACCGCGTCGGGGCGCACCCTGCACGCCGACTCGGTCTCGGAGAACATGTACGCCGCCATCGATCTGCTGGCCGACAAGCTCGACCGCCAGGTGGTGAAGTACAAGGAAAAGCTGACTGACCACCACCGCGGCGAGTCCGCCGCGCGCCAGTCGACGTTCGGCTGATCCTGCAAGCGCCACAGGGGGCGTCGCACGCCATGCATCTCGTCGATCTGCTCAGCCCGTCGCGCATCCAGTGCGGGCTGGCCGTTTCCAGCAAGAAGCGTCTCCTCGACACCCTGGCCGGCCTGCTGGCCGACGGCCAGGGTGCCGACCTTGAGCGCCAGATCTACGACAGCCTGTGCGCGCGCGAGCGCCTCGGCTCGACCGGCCTGGGCCTGGGTGTGGCCATTCCGCACGGCCGCACCCAGGCCCTCGGCGCCGCCGCCGGCGCTTTCGTGCGCCTGGCCGAACCCATCGAGTTCGGCTCGGTCGACGGCCAGCCGGTGGACCTCGTGTTCGCCCTGGCCGTGCCCGAGCACTTCAACAACCAGCACCTGCTGCTGCTCTCGCAGCTGGCCGAACTGTTCTCCGACGCATCGATGGCCGCCCGGCTCCGCGCGGCGCCGGACGCGGCGGCGGTGTACGATCTGCTTTCCGACTGGCAGCCCCGACACGCGGCCGCCTGACGCGCGCGCATGAGCACGGCACGGGTCAGCGCACGCGAGCTGTTCGATCTGGTGCAAGAGCGACTCTCGCTGCGCTGGATCGCTGGCCAGGGGGGCGAAGCGCGAAGTCTCGACTCGGCCGAAACCAAGGTCCGGCGCCCGTCCCAGGTCGGCTACCTCAACCTGATCTACCCCAACAAGGTGCAGATCGTCGGCGCCGAGGAACTCGCCTACCTCGACGCGCTCGACCCGCGCCAGCGTTGGGAGGCGATCGCCAAGATCATAGACCAGCGCCCGCTGGCGCTGCTGCTGAGCCGCGACCAGGCCGCGCCGAGCGACCTGCGCGAGGCCTGCGACGAATCCAGGACCCCGCTCTGGGGCTCGCCCAAGCGCGGCCATGAACTCCTCACCTATCTCCAGTACCACCTGGCGCGGCGACTCGCCGCTCGCACCACGCTGCACGGCGTGTTCATGGAGGTGTATTCCATCGGCGTGCTGATCACCGGCGAGTCGGGCGCGGGCAAGAGCGAGCTGGCGCTCGAATTGATCACGCGCGGGCACCGCCTGATCGCGGACGATGCGCCCGAGTTCACTCTGATCGCACCCGATGTGCTCGACGGCACCTGCCCGGAGATGCTGCAGGACCTGCTCGAAGTGCGCGGCCTCGGCATCCTCGACGTGCGCGCGATGTTCGGCGACACCGCGGTCAAGCGGAACAAGTATCTGCGCCTGATGGTGCACCTGGAGCAACCCCAGCCCGGCGCGCCGCCGCGGCCAGCCGACCGCTTGTTCGGGGATGCCGGCCACCGCGAGGTGCTGGACGTGCGCGTGCCGACGATCACCCTGCCGGTGGCGGTGGGCCGCAACCTCGCGGTGCTGGTCGAGGCCGCGGTGCGCTCGGCCATCCTCAAGAGCAAGGGCATCGATCCGGCGCAGACCTTCATCGACCGCCAGGCCCACCAAATGCGCAGGCGCGAACCATGGTAGATGCCGTCGCCACGCCGATTCCCCTGATCGTGGTCAGCGGTCTTTCGGGCTCGGGCAAATCCGTCGCGTTGCGCACCCTGGAGGACCTTGGCTACTACTGCGCCGACAACCTCCCGGCCGAACTGCTGCCGGACTTCGTCGGCACCGTGACGCAGGGACGCGGCGGCTACAGCCGGCTCGCGGTCGGTATCGACGTACGCAACCGCAGCGAGGACCTCGGCCACCTGCCGCAGTCGCTGGCCACGGTCGGCGCGCTCGGCGTCGCCTATCGCCTGGTCTTCCTCGACACCCGCGACGAGGTCCTGCTCAAACGCTTCTCCGAGACCCGCCGTCGCCACCCGCTGAGCGCGCGCGGCCTGGCCCTGGCCGATGCCATCGCGGAAGAGCGACGCCTGCTGAAACCGCTGGTGGGCCTGGCCGACCGCATCATCGATTCGAGCGAACTGAACGTGCACCAGCTGCGCCGGCTGATGACCACCGAGTTCGGCCTCGACGTCGCGCCCGGCCTGTCCCTGCTGTTCGAGTCCTTCGCCTACCGCCGCGGCGTGCCGCCGGATGCGGACTTCGTGTTCGACGCCCGCTGTCTGCCCAATCCGCACTGGGAGCCGGCGCTGCGGCCGCTGTCGGGACGCGACGGCGCGATCCGCGACTGGTTCGCGGCGCAGCCGTTGGCGCAGCGCTTCCTCGACCACGCGCGCGGCTTCCTCGACGAGTGGCTGCCGCGCTTCGACGCCGACCAGCGCAGCTACGTCACCGTGGCCTTCGGCTGCACCGGCGGTCGGCACCGCTCGGTCTGGCTGGCCGAGCGCCTGGCCGCGCATTTCCGCAGCCAGGGACGCGAATCGGTGCTCTGCTTCCACCGCGAACTGGAGTAGTCCGGAGGGTCAGCCGCCGGCCTGCTCCACCCGCGCCCGCACCGCGGCCAGCTCCGGGTGGTTGGGATCGATCTCGCGTGCCCGCTCGACCGCTTCGTCGGCACCGCGCAGTTGGCCGCCTTCGAGCCGCTCGATCGCGAGAGCGAGATAGGCACTGGCCACGCGCCGACGCAGATCGGGCAGGGCCGGATCGCCGGCATCGAGGGTTTGCAGCGCATCGAGATAACCGCTGGCCCGGCTCAGGGCGCGCTGGCCCAGGGCGGTCTCCACCGCCGACCTCGCCAGCCCCGGCAGGCGCGCCAGCCCATCGCGCACCTCGGCATGCGCCGGGGCGATCGCCTGCGCGGCACGGTAGAGATCGTAAGCGCTGCTGCCCGGTGGCGAGACCAGGCGCCCGGCATCAACGGCGTCGGCCGCGTCAGCCAGCAGCGCGGCAAGGCGCGTCCCGCTCGTCGCCGCATCGGCGCCGGCCCCGGCATTCAGGCGACGCTGCGCCGCCTCCGCCTCGGCCAGGCGCAGCCGGCTCGCGGCCAGTCCGGGGTGGTCCGCCGCAGTGCGTTCGGCCTCCGCGATCAGGGCGCGTGCGGCGTCGAACTCGAAATCTGCCGCGCGCCGCTGGGCCTGCTCCAGCAGCTTTCCCGCGACGCGCTGCAGCCCCTCGCGCGCCGCTTCAAGTCCGGGTTCGGCCTCCAGCAGGCGGCGGTAACGGGCGCGCGCGCTGTCCTCGCCCTCGACCAGGCGGCCAGCCGCGAGGCTCGCCTCCGCCTCCGCGAGCGCCACCTCGCGGCGGGCGCGCCGCCCGGCCTGCGCCTCGCCCAGCGCGGCGCGGGCCTGCGGCAGTCCGGGATGGGCCGGATCCAGCGCCTCCACGTCGGCGATGCGCTGCTGCGCAGCTTCGAGATCGTCCTCTGCGATGCGGTCCTGGGCGATCGCGAGCAGACCCTGCTGGGTGTCCGCCAGGCCGCGCCGCGCCAGCGCATGCGCCGGGTCCTGCTCCAGCACGCGGCGGAACAGGGCGGCGGCGCTGTCCGCGCCGCCGCTCAGATGGCCGGCGGCGAGGGCTGCGCGCGCCTGCAGCAGCAAGGGCTCCAGGGTATCGGGCCGGGGCGGCGGGGCAAGGCGCGCCTGCAGGGGTGCAAGCAAGGCATCCGGCACGCCCAGCTCGCGCGCCAGCCCCAGTCGCGCCGCCGCGCGTTCAAGGTCGCCGGCCTCGATCGCGGCGCTGGCCTCGCGCAGGGCGTACTCGCCGATCTCGCGCAGTCCCTGGCGTGCGCGCGCATTCTCGGGATCCATCGCGAGCATGGCGCGAAACGCCGGCAAGGCCCCGTCGTCGCCGTCCAGCCGCCCGGCCGCCAGCGCCGCGTCGGCGACGCCCTCGAGTCGGGCCATGCGCGTCTGCGGCAGCCAATCGCGCAGCCGCTCCTGCTCGCGCCAGGCCAGCACCGCGAGGGCCGCCATCAGTCCGGCCGACAGCAACCAGGGCCAGCGCCGACGACGCGCGGCGCGCGGCCGCACCTCGGCGCGCAGGTCGAGCGCGCCCCAGTCGTGCAGGCGGGGCTCACGCCGGCCCATGCCCGGCGGCGGTGGCGAGAACACCGTGTCGTGGCTGGCAAGCGGCGGACTCGAACGCAGGGGCGAAGGCGAAACCACTCCCAGCAGTCGCTCGATCTCGGCCACCACATCGGCGCCGCGCTGGAAGCGGCGCTCCGGCGCCACGGCCAGCAGTCGATCGAGCAGACCCTGGCAGTGAGCCAGTGCCGACGGCAGGCGCGGACGCGGGGCGGTCATATGCAGGATGCCGGTGGCGACCGGATCGTCGGCGCGGAACGGCACCACGCCGGTGAGCAGCTCGTGCAGCACCACACCGAGGCTGTAGAGGTCTGCGCGCCCGTCGATCGGCTTGCCGCGCGCTTGCTCCGGGCTCATGTACTGCGGCGTGCCTACGATGGCGCCGGTGCGGGTCATGCGCAGGCTGTCGCTGGCCCGGGCGATGCCGAAATCGGTCAGCACCGCAGCGCCGTCTTCGCGCTGCAGGATGTTGTCTGGCTTGATGTCGCGATGCACCACCCCGCGCTCGTGCGCGTAGTCGAGCGCGGCCGCGATGTCGCGCGTCACGCGCAGCGCGTGGTCCACGTCGGAGGCCGCGTCGCCGCGCCGCCGCACCGGCCCGCCGGGCAGCAGTTCCATCGCGATGAAGTGGATGTCGCCCTCGCGCCCGACGTCGTGCACCGCAACCACGTGCGGATGGCGCAGCTTGGCCGCGATGCGCGCTTCGCGCAGGAAGCGTTCGCCGAATTCCGGCTCGCCCGACAGCGTGGGCGACATGATCTTGAGCGCGATCTCGCGCTGCACCGACTCCTGCAGCGCCAGGTAGACGGTCGCCATGCCGCCGCGCCCGATCGGCTTGACCACGCGGTAGCCGGGAATCTCGATCACGCAGTGCGCCGGTCCAGGGATTGGTTGCGGCGCAGCATAGCAAGCGTGCCCCGGGCCTGCGGCAGGCTCAGCGCGCGCCCTCCTCGCCCAGCCGACGCGCGCTGCTCACGCCCGGCACCGATTCGAGTCGACCCAGCACCGCGCCGAGCTGGGCGAAGTCGCCCACCTTGAGGGTGAAGCGCAGTTCGGCTTGGCCGCGCCGCTCGTCGACCCGGCTTCGGGTGGCAAGCACATGCACGTCGGACTCGGCCAGCAGGTTGGTGATGTCCTTCAGCAGCCACTTTCGATCCACGGCGCGGATCAGGATGTCGACCGCGTAGCTGCCGCCGTCGCGACGGCCCCAGTCGACCGCGACGATGCGCTCGGGCGTGTCGGCTGTCAGGCGCTCCAGGGCAGCGCAGTCCTGGCGGTGGATACTGACCCCGCGGCCGCGGGTGAGATAGCCGGCGATCGGCTCGCCCGGCACGGGTTGGCAGCAGCGCGCCAGCTGGGTCAGCAGGTTGCCCACGCCTTCGATCACGAAGCCCTTGCCGCCGTGCCCGCGCGGCGGCGGCGTGGCCGGCGACAGGCGCGGCGCCGGCGTGGGCGACTTCGCCGGCGCCAGGCTCTCGTGCAGGGCGCGCGCGACCTGGTGCGGACCGAGGTCGCCCAGCGCGACCGCGACGTAGAGGTCCTCCACCCGCGTCAGGCGGAAGCGCGCCAGCACCGGTGCCAGGTCGTGCTGCAGCAGGGCGACGCGGCGCAGTTCGCGCTCCAGCATTTCCTTGCCCTCGGCCGCATTGCGCGCGAAATCGAG
>JANJTY010000550.1 GCA_024710865.1 Lysobacteraceae bacterium
CAGTGGCACGAGCACCGCGCCGGACCGGTACCGCCTCACAGCCGCACCTCGTCGCCCTCGTCCAGGCCCGATTCGAGCACGAACCAGTCGCCCACCTGCGCCGCCAGCACCAGCGGCACGGACTCCTCGCCGAGCAGGCCGCGGCGCACCGCCACCGGCTGTCCGTCGCGCATACCGACCGCGCGGCGCGGGATGCGCAGGGCGTCCTCGTCCACCGCCGTGACGATCTCGGCGGTCACCGCCATGCCGGGGCGCATCAGTTCCGGATCCGGCGCCTCGATCTCGATCTCGGCATCGAACACCACCGCCGGCTGGGTTTCCGACTTGCGCCGGAACACGTCGCCCAGGCTCACCACGCGGCCGGCGAAGACGCGGTCGCGCGCCGCTTCGAGGCGAATGCGCACCGGCTGCTCCAGCGCGACGCGGGCGGCCTCGCGCTCGGGGATCTGCACCTTGGCGCGCATGCGCGCGAGGTCGGGAATCTCCATCACCTCCTGCCCCAGCCAGACCTGCTGCCCGACCGCCAGCTTGTTGCCTTCCCAATCGCTGCCGTGGATCACCAGGCCGGCGCGCGGCGCGGCGATCTTCAGGCGTGCCAGCTCGGTTTCGAGCCGGGCGACCTCCAGGCCCAGGCGCTGCACCTCCGACTCGATCAGGTCGCGCTCGAGCTGGCGCGCCTGCGCGGCCTGCGCCATGCGGCGCTGGAACAGGGCCAGCACCCGCGCGGCGCGCTCGCCGTCGATCTGCAGCTTGCGGTACTCCAGTCCGGCGATGCCGTCGGCCGGCTGCTCGGCCTTGCGCCGCGCGCGCTCGGCCTCGCTGGACAGGCGCGCCAGCTCCAGCTCGTCGTCCTTGCCCTGCTGCGCATGGGTGAGGGCGGTGCGCTCGGCTTCCTTGCGCTTTTCGTCCAGCTCGCCGCGGCGCAGCTGCAGCTGGTCGGCGATCTGCTTGTCGTCGAAGCCCAGCACCGGCATGCCGGCCTGCACCTGGCTGCCCTCGGGCGCCATGAAGGCGAGGGTGAAGTTCCAGGTGTTCTTGACCACCGGCGGCATCAGCACGACGCGGTCGGCGGAGACCAGCTGGCCGGTGGCCTCGACCGTGCGCTCGACGCGGGCGCGCTCGATCCTGTGCCAGCCGCTGTCGCCGGCGCAGCCGGCCAGGGCGGCGGCGAGCAGGAGCAACGCAGTGCGGCGAGCGCTCACGGCGCCACCGCGGCGTCGGCGGTGGGGATCTCCACCAGCACGCTCATGCCGGGCACCAGGCGCAGGTCGGCGGGCGCTTCAAGCTCCAGGGTGAGTTCGAAGTAGCGGCTGCTGCCGAGCGCCTCGAGCGCTTCGGCGGCGCCGGTCTGGCGCACCACGCGCGCCGGGAAGGGGCGATCGGGGCGCGCGTCCAGGGTGACGCGGGCGCGCGGCTCGGGCGGCAGGCGCAGCGCGTCGACCTCGTTCAGCGCCGCCACCACGACCAGGTCGGCCGCCACCGTGACCTGCGCGATCAGCGCGTTGAACTGGACGTTGGCGCCGACGCTGAGCTTGTTGCCGGTCTCGCGGTCGCTGGCGTAGAGCACCGCGCCGGCGCGCTCGGCGCGCAGGGTGGCGCCGTCGAGCTGGGCGCGCTTGCGCTCGAGGTCGAGGTTCAGGGCGCGCTCCTCCAGGTCGAGTTCGGTCCGGCGCTTGGCGATCGCGGCCTGCGCGGCGTCGCGCTTGGCCAGGGCGTCGTCGCGTTCGGTCCCGGCGCGGCGCGCGTCGAGCTGGTAGCGCTCGTACTGGATCGCCGGCAGGTGCTGCGCCGGCACGCCGGCATCCAGCCTGGCGCCGGCGAGCTTGGCCTCGGCTTCGGCCAGGGTGCG
This sequence comes from Lysobacteraceae bacterium, assembly GCA_024710865.1. Classification (GTDB taxonomy): domain Bacteria; phylum Pseudomonadota; class Gammaproteobacteria; order Xanthomonadales; family Xanthomonadaceae; genus JANJTY01. Next base: position 1,850 of record JANJTY010000550.1, read on the forward strand.
CTCGGCCTCGAGCAGGGCGACCTCGAGATCGGCCAGCTCCTTCTGCGCGCGCTGGCGGGCCGAGCGCAGCTGCAGGTCGAGCTGCTCGATCTCGGAGGCGAGGTTGGCCGAATCGATGCGCACCACCGGATCGCCCGGCTCGACCCGGCTGCCTTCCTCCGCCATCCACTGGATCTGCATGCGCCAGGAATCCATCCGCGGCGCGCGCAGCTTCTGCGCATACAGCGCCTCGACCGTGCCGGTGAGCAGGAGTGCGTCGCCGGCACCTTCCGCGGTCTGCGCGGGCAGCGCTGCGGACCAGGCCAGGCAGGCCGCCATGAGGCATCGCGCCGCAGCCCGCATTGCCCAGGCCGACGCTATCGAACCCGCCCTTCCTCCGCGGCGTTCCGCGTCCTCCGCGCCTCCGCGTTGAGCGCTTTGCATCCGCGCGCGCTCCCGCCGCGAGGCGCCGGCCAGGCCCGGGCGGGTCGGTTCAGTGCCGCACATCGGACTCGATCCTGCCGTCGCGCATGCGCACCACGCGCTGGGCACGCCGCGCGACTTCGTCCTCGTGCGTGACCAGCACGATGGTCTGGCCCTCGGCATGCAGTTCGCCGAGCAGGGCGAGGATTTCTTCGGTGGTGCGGGAATCGAGATTGCCGGTCGGCTCGTCCGCCAGCAGGATGCGCGGCCGGTTGATCAGGGCGCGCGCGATCGCCACGCGCTGGCGCTGGCCGCCGGACAGCTCCAGCGGGCGGTGTTCCAGGCGGTGGCCGAGGCCCAAGCGATCGAGCAGGGCCCGCGCCCGCGCCGGGGCCTGCGCATCCTCCTGCGCCGCTAAGCTTAGCGGCAGCAGCACGTTCTGCAGCGCGGTCAGGCGCGGCAGCAGGTGGAAGCTCTGGAAGATGAAGCCGATGGCGCGGTTGCGCACCTCGGCGAGGCGGTCGTCGGCCAGCCCCGCGACGGCCTCGCCGCCCAGCCAGTACTGGCCTCCGCTCGGGGTGTCGAGGCAGCCGAGCAGGTTGAGGAAGGTCGACTTGCCCGATCCCGATGGCCCCATCAGGGCGACGAACTCGCCGGCCGCGATCGACAGATCGACCCCGGCCAGCGCGGCCACGTCGCTTTCGCCCATGCGGTAGCGGCGTGTCAGTCCCTCGACGCGGATCATCGATTCCATGGCATCCCTGGATGCGGCAGGGTGGTGAAGGGTTGCAGACCGGGCACGGGCGGGGGAGTTCCCGGCGGCGGCTCTTTGCGCCGTACACGCTTGAATACCGCGAGCGGAGGCGGGGATGACAGGCACATCTGCTGCGCGCCCGGCGGGACACGGCAGGGCAATCGGCGCGGCATATGATGGGCGGCGGCACCGAATCCCGATTACCGGGGAGAGGCCATCGAGGATCCCGCCATGCTCCGCTCCGCCTGCCTTGCCCGACTGCTTGCATTGACCCTCGCGCTGTTCGCGGCCGTTGCCGTGGCCGGCACGCCGCCCGGCGCGCGACTTTCCGGCACCCTGCAGGACGCGCAGGGCACTCCGCTGGCGAACGTGCAGGTGCGGGTTCAGCAGCAGTACGGCGACTCGCAGATCCTGCAGACCGATATCGACGGTCGCTACGACACCGGCGAGACCCTGGCCGCGGGTGCGTATTCGGTGCGCACGCTGGACTACGCCCAGTGGATCAATGAGCTCTGGCCCGACACGCCCTGTCCATTCGACTGCACCGAGGGCGACGTCAACTGGATCGTGCTCGATCCCGGCGAGGCCTTCGTGGCCGACTTCAGCCTGGAGCCGGGCGCCGGCCTGAGCGGACGCCTGATCGAGACCGGCGGCGGACTGGGCGTGATGGGTGCGGTGCAGGTCTACGATGCTGGCGGTGTCTACCAGACGGCGGTCAGCACTGATCCCGCCGGCAACTTCGTCCTGCCTCAGGTGCTGCCGGCCGGCGACTATCGCCTGCTGGCGCTGTCCGAAGGGCTGGTGCCGACCCTCTACCCAAACCTTCCCTGTCCCGGCTTCTTCGGCTGCGATCCGCTGCTGTCGCAAGCCGTGCCGCTCACCGCCGGCCAGACGCGCGCCGACACCAACCTGCTGCTGGCGCCGGGGGGACGTCTGGCGGGCACGGTCAGCGCCGAGATCGGCGGCCAGAGCCTGCCGGGCCAGGGCGTGGTGCTGTACAGCGCGGACGGCCAGTTGCTGGATTTCACCAGCAGCCAGGGCGATGGCTCATTCTCGTTCTTCTACGGCCTGCCCCCCGGCAATTACCGCATCGTCGCCTCGGGCACGTCCGGGTATCTGGGCCTGGTCTATCCCGAGCTCGATTGCATGCACGACTGCGATCCGCTGCTGGGCGCACCGGTGCCCGTGTCCGGCACCGGCACGGTCGCGCTCGACCTGCGACTGGCGGCGGGGGCACGGCTGAGCGGCATCGCGCTGGAGCCCGATGGCGTGACGCCGGTGCCGGGCGTCTTCATCTACGTGGTCGACGCAGAGGGCAACCCCGCGGCAGCCTCCCTGACCGGGCCCGATGGACGTTACCAGACCGGCACCGCGCTGCTGCCGGGCACCTATTTCGCCATGGCCGAGGCCACGGGACCGTACCTGCGCCAGTACTACGACCAGCTGCACTGTCCCCCGGTGTGCTCGGCGCCAGAGGCGACGCCGATCGTGGTCGACTTCGGCGATCTGCGCGACGACATCGATTTCCCGCTGCTCGAGGGCGGCCGCATCGAGGGTGTCGTGACGCG
>JANJTY010000585.1 GCA_024710865.1 Lysobacteraceae bacterium
GCGTGAACTATTCGGGCGAGGCGTTCTACTGGCTGCAGCAGGTGGCGGAGACCGTCACCGGAGAAAGCCTGGATCAACTGGCCTGGCGGCACCTGTTCGAACCGGCCGGCATGCGGGCCAGCACCTACACCTGGAACGCGCACGCGGCGCGGCACTCGGTGATCGGCCAACCCGCACCGGGAACCACGCCGACCGTGCAGACCTTCCATCGGCAATGGTCGCTGCTGCAACCCCTCGCCGAGGCGCGCGGCAAGCCGCTGCGCGAATGGACCTGGGACGACGCGGTGCGCGCGCTGCCGCAGGCACGGGCGTCCGCGCCCGAGGGCATGTTCGTGTGGCCGGGCGATCTCCTGGCCAATGCCGCCGCCAGCCTGCGCGGGCCGGTGCAGGACTACGCGCGCTTCATCGCCCATGTCATGTCACGCCCATCGCGCGGTTCCTGGGAAATCAGCGAAACCACCCGCCAGGCCATGCTGGCGCCGCAGATGCCGTTGCGCGCGGGCTGGCTCGACAAGGGCCTGGGCTGGAACCTGGAAAGCATCGACGGACAGACGCGCTGGTTCTTCCATGGCGGCGCCAACGCCGGCCGCTACAAAACCTTCACGCTGGGCGATCCGCAGCGTCGCCGCGGACTGGTGGTGATGACCAACGGCGGTGGCGGCACCGGTGTCTACCAGCGCGTCGTCCGTGCCGCGACCGGGCGGGATCTGCTCGCGTTCGATCTCTGATTCCGGACCCGTTCCGGAAAAAAGCGCGGCAATCACCGCGCTGACGCGGTTCCGTCATCCGCGCCGCGTACTCTGCCGCCCGCTCAGGGGGCAGTCACACGATGAAATCACGCGGTTACCGGATCCTTCCCGTTCTATTGGCGCTTGGCGCCTGCCAGCCGTCAGCGCCCGTGGCGGTGACGTCGGCACCCTCCGCGCAGGCGTCCGCGCCTGCGGTGTCGCCGGATGGCGCCATCGACAACAGCGAGCTGCTGCGCCTGGCCGCACAGGCGTTGCAGGCGCAGCGCCTGTACGCGCCGGCGGGCGACAATGCGGTGGAGTTCTATCTGGCCGCGCGCGCCAGGCGGCCGGATGACACCGCCATCCGGGCGGCGTTGACCGAGCTCCAGCCGTATCTGCTGATCGCGACCGAACAGGCACTGGAGCGGCGCGATGGCATCGAGGCCGCGCGCCTGTTCGAACTGCTGCGTCGACTGGATCCGCAGGCGCCGGCCCTGCCGCGCCTGCAGGCAGGCCTGACGGCACTGCCGGCCGCACCGGAAACCGTACTGGCGCCACCCGCGATCCCGTTGCCCAACGCACCGGCCGTACCCGCCGTGTCGCCAGCGGCATCCGCGCAGCCGCCGCGCCCGTCCGGGATCGCGACGGCATCGCCGCCACCCACCACGCTGGAACGGCCCACGCCGGACGAAGTGGTGATGGCCCCGGTGTCCACGGCGACCGCATCGCCCCCGCCGGCACCGGCGCGTGCGGCCACGCCATCGGCGCCCCGCCTGCTGCAGGACGCGCAACCACGCTATCCGTTGCCGGCGCTGCGCAACCGGCTGGAAGGGGAAGTGGAGCTGGCGTTCGTGATTCGTCCCGATGGCAGCGTCGGCGATGTGCGCCTGACCGCGGCGCAGCCGCAGGGCGTGTTCGACGCGGCCGCGGTGGCGGTGGCATCGCGTTGGCGTTTCGAGGCCACCGGGCGCTCGCAGGCCTGGCAGCGCACCGTGCGGTTCCGGCTGCCACCGCAGTAGGTCGCTGGCACCGGTGCGGCGGTACGGCGACAATGGCGGCATGAACGACACCGTCACCGAACTGCTGGAAACCGTGGAACAGGAAACCGGCGCCGCGCCGGCCTGGTCCGTGCTGTGGCTGCATGGCCTGGGCGCCGATGGCCATGATTTCGCGCCGATCGTGCCCGAACTGGTGCGACCGGACTGGCCCGCGCTGCGCTTCGTGTTCCCGCATGCGCCGGTGCGCGCGGTGACCATCAACAACGGCGTGCGCATGCGCGCCTGGTACGACATCGTCGGGATGGACTTCGCCACCCGCGCGGACGCCGACGGCATCGAGGCATCGCTGGTCCAGGTCGATGCGCTGATCGCGCGCGAGCTCGCCCGCGGCATCGCGCCGGAGCGCCTGCTGCTGGCCGGCTTCTCCCAGGGCGGCGCGATCGCGCTGTCCGCGGCGCTGCGGCGCAAGCTGCCGCTGGCCGGGGTGATCGCATTGTCGACCTACCTGCCCGGCGCCGAGGCGGCCCACCGCCATCTCGACACGGCCGCGACGCGGCAACCGGTATTCATGGCGCATGGCATCGGCGACCCGGTGATTCCGCTGGTGCACGCCGAACGCAGCGCGCAGGCCCTGCAGGCCATGGGATTCGCCGTGGACTGGCACCGCTATCCGATGGCACACCAGGTCTGCGCGGAGGAAATCCGCGATCTCGGTGACTGGATGTCGCGCGTTTTCGCGTTGTAACCGGAGAAACCGCGATTCTTCGCCATGGATGACGTCCGCAACGACGGGGGCTAACATCGGTGGAGACGTCCCTGGCGTTCGAACGAGAGGAACCTCGTGCCGTGAAGGTAGTCATTGCCGACGACGAACCGCTGGCCCGCGAGCGCCTGCGCGCGCTGCTGGCTGAACAGCCCGGCGTGGAAGTGGTGGCCGAGGCCGAGAACGGGGTGGAAGCCCTGCAGGCCTGCGCCGAGCACAGGCCCGACGTGGTGCTGCTGGACATCGCCATGCCCGGCATCGACGGGCTGGAGGCGGCCCGCCACCTGGCCGCCTTCGAACCGCGGCCCGCCGTGGTGTTCTGCACCGCCTACGACGCGCACGCGCTGTCCGCCTTCGAGGCCGAGGCCATCGACTACCTGGTCAAACCGGTCCGGCCGGAGCGGCTTGCCGCGGCCCTGCAGCGGGTGCGCACCTTCGCCGCGGGGCGCCAGCAGTCCGCGCCTGCCACCGCCGAGGGCCACCGCCGCAGCCACCTGTGCGCGCGCCTGCGGGGCAGCCTGCGCCTGATCCCCATCGAGGACGTGCACTACCTGCAGGCCGAGGAGAAGTACGTGGTCGTGCACCACGCACGCGGCGAGGACCTGATCGAGGAGTCGTTGAAGTCGCTGGAGGAGGAGTTCGGCGAGCGCTTCGTGCGCATCCACCGCAACTGTCTGGTGGCGCGCCATGAGATCACCGAACTGCGGCGCGCCCCGGATGGCCACACCCAGGCGGTGCTGCGCCACGGCCGGCAGCCGCTGGAAGTCAGCCGCCGCTGCGTGGCGCACCTGCGCGAGACCCTGAGGCACCTCTGACCCGCCGCCCGCGCCGCGATTGCCCGGATCGCCGATAATGCGGGAATGAAGACCCTGCGCATCGCCACCCGCAAGAGCCCGCTCGCCCTGTGGCAGAGCGAGCATGTCGCCGCCCGCCTGCGTGCCGCCCACCCCGGCCTGGAGGTCGTGCTGGTGCCCCTGAGCACGCGCGGCGACGAAGTGCTGGACCGCTCGCTGGCGGCCATCGGCGGCAAGGGGCTGTTCCTGAAGGAACTGGAAGTGGCCATGCAGCGCGGTGAGGCCGACTGCGCGGTCCACTCGCTCAAGGACGTGCCGATGGAACTGGAGCCGGGGTTTGCCCTGCCCGCCATCCTGGAGCGGGCCGACCATGCCGACGCCTTCGTCAGCAACGACTTCGCCGATATCGATGCGCTGCCCAACGGGGCGCGCGTGGGGACCTCGTCGCTGCGCCGACAGGCACAGTTGCGGGCGCGGCGCCCGGACCTGCAGCTGCTGGACCTGCGCGGGAACGTCAATACGCGCCTGGCCAAACTGGATGCCGGCGATTACGCCGCCATCGTGCTCGCCTGCGCGGGCCTCGCGCGCCTGGGCTTCGAGTCGCGCATCCGGACCCGGCTGGATGCGCCGCACTGGCTGCCCGCGCCGGCGCAGGGCGCCATCGCCATCGAAACCCGCGACGACGACCCCGTCGTGCAGTCGTTGTGCGCCGTGCTGGATCATGCGCCCACGCGCACGTGCGTGTCGGCCGAGCGTGCGATGAACCTGGCGCTGCATGGCAGCTGCCACGTGCCGGTGGCGGCGTTCGCCCCCCGTGATGGCGAGCGGCGGCTGCTGGGAGGCGCGGGGGGGTCCGCCGCCGACGGAACGGTGGTGGGCGCGCGGGGCGAATGCCCGGCCACCGGGGCCGCGCGGCTCGGCCACGAGGTGGCGCAGGCGCTGCTGGCGCAGGGCGCGCGCGACCTGATCGAGGCGGCGGTCTGAGACGCTAGAACCGGCGGCGGATGCCCAGCCACCCTTCCGCGGTGCGCATGGGGTCGACGTCGGGACGGTGGCGGATCACCGCATCGGACTCCAGCGTCCAGTCCGGCCACAGTGCCACGTTGAAACCCACGGACTGCTTGACGAAGGTGTCCTCGCGTCCGGCTTCGAACTGGATGCGCTGGTTCCACTGCGCGCGCTCGCCCAGTCGCTGGCCCAGGCGCAGCTCCCCGCGGAACACCGGCCCGGCGTGGCGTACGCCATCGTCCCCCAGGGGCGCGAGGCGGTAGCCGGCGCCGAAATTCAGCCCGACCCGCGTATCGCCATCGCGCAGTGCCTCGTAGCCGTAGGTGGTGCCCACGCGGAAGTGGTTGGCGTAGTGGCTGGAGGCGTCGCGCCGGGATGCCGGCGCCCGCAGGGGCGCGCGACTGCGGCTCCCGGGCAGGAGCACCGGGCGGCGCGGCGCGGTGGACAGACGGGGCGCCTTCGCGTCAGCGGCCACCCGCCATTCCTGGTCGCCGCAGCGCGTGGAATAGCACGGGAGCCGCAGGTTGGCCGGGTCGCTGGCAAGGCTGACCAGCGCCTGCTCCCCACCGTACACCGGGGTGGGGAAGGAGACGAACGGTCCGGTCAGCAGGGTCAGTGCAACCACGCCAAGCATGCGCAGGGTCCGGCAAGCGTGAATGGCGATTATGCCAAACCCCTTCATGCGGCTGACTGCGACGCCGGTCGCAGCCCTGCGGCCTGTTCATTTTCAGGTCGGAGGGCGTCCGGCACACCGCAGGGCCCCTCCCGGTTTCGCAGCCCGTGGAGGCGGTCTCCGGCTTGGGCCAGCCGTGCCGCTGTCCCGCATATGCCATCCTAAACACTGTCACCGACGCCCGGCCCGCCATGGAACGCATCGAACGCATCCACGCCCTGCACCGCATCCTGTCCGCGGCGCGCTATCCGGTCACGGTGCAGCGCCTGCAGGACGAGCTGGAATGCTCGCGCGCCACCGTGTATCGCGACCTGGCCTACCTGCGCGACAGCCTGATGGCGCCGCTGCTGGGCAACGGCGAGGCCGGCTTCCGCTACGACCACAGCGAGAACGAGCGCTTCGAACTGCCCGGTCTGTGGCTGAGCTCGGAAGAACTGCACTCGCTGCTGGCCGCGCAGCAGCTGCTGATGCGCAGCGGCGGGGGCGTGCTGTCGAATGCGCTGGCGCCGTTGCAGCACCGCATCGAGAAACTGCTGGATGAGCACGCGGGCGGCCGCCGCATTCCGGTCGAACGCGTGCGCGTGGTGCCGCACCGCACCCGCCGGCTGGATGAACACGCCTTCCGCAACGTCGCCACGGCGGTGCTGGACCGCAGG
>JANJTY010000625.1 GCA_024710865.1 Lysobacteraceae bacterium
GCCTCGCGCATGGCCGGCTGCATCACCGCCGCGCTCTACCTGCAGCGCTTCGTCCCCGCCGACCTGCCCTGGTGCCATCTCGACACGTATTCGTGGAACGACAGCGACCGCCCCGGCAAGCCGGCCGGCGGCGAGGCCCAGGGCCTGCGCGCGGCCTGGGCGCTGCTGAAGCAGCGGTTCGGGGGCTGAGGGCGGAGATCAGGCTCCGTCCTTGCACCGCACGCGCGGAGGATGCGAGCATACACATTCGGAGGTGTATGCCATGCGTACCAACGTGGTGCTGGACGAAGACCTGATCCGCGAGGCGCAGCGCTGCGCGGGCACGGCCACGATGCGCGAGACCATCGACCTTGCGCTGCGCGAACTGGTGGCGCGGCGACGCCAGCGCGAGGTGCTGGCCCTGGCCGGGCGCGACCTGATCGACCCGGCCTACGACGTGCGCGCGGTGCGGCGGGGCATGCGCCGTGGTGCTGGTCGATAGCTCGGTCTGGATCGACCTGCTGCGCGTCGCCGAGTCGCCCCGGGTAGCGCTGCTGCGCAGTCTGCTGGAGGAAGGCGAGGCCGCCCTCGCGCCGGTCGTGCTGCAGGAGGTGCTGGCCGGCGCGCGCGATGCGCGTGCGCTGGGGACTCTGCGCCGTCGTTTCACCGCGCTACCCCTGCTCATGCCGGGCGCCGACACCTATGCCGACGCGGGCGCGCTCTACGCGCGCTGCCGCTGGAAGGGCTTCACCCCGCGCAGCCCGCACGACTGCCTGATCGCGCAGATCGCCATCGAGAGCCGCGTGCCCCTGCTGCAGGACGATGCGGACTTTGTGCGCATCGCGCAGGTGGAGCCTCGGCTGCGGCTTGCGTGACCGCTTCGTGCGCGGGGCGGGCCTTGCTCAGACCCGTCCCGCAGCCCAGACCGCCAGCGCCTCGCGCCCGATCTTGGCGTTGTGGCGGATGTCGACCGGAAAGCCCGGGTGGAACAGGATGCGCTCGATGCCGGCGGTATGGGCGTGGCGCTGGCCGATGTTGAGCAGCTCGGCCTCGACGCGCTCGCGCGCCGCATCGGGCACGCCGGCGGCCAATTCCACGCACAGCACCGGCCGCTGCGCGCCGCGTTCGCCGACGCCGACCAGGGCGCTGCGGCGAACCTCAGGGTGCGTGTTGAACACCGGCTCGACCTGCTCGGTGTAGAGCGGCCCTTGCGCGGTTTCGACCCGGTGCGACGTGCGCCCGCAGAACCACAGCCGCCCGTCTGCATCGAACCAGCCCACATCGCCCATGCGGTGCACGATGCGTTCGCCATCGCCGCTGGCTTCACGGATCTTGGCCAGGCGCGTGGCTTGGGGACGGTTGAAGTAGGCATCGGTGGCCGAGGGGCCGGCGACGGTGATCTCGCCGACTTCGCCGGCCGGCAGTTCCAGATCGTCGGACCAGGTTTCGATGACCTCGTCGCGGATGCGGATCACCCGCACCGTGTTGCCCGCGACGGGCCGCCCGACGCAGGTCCCGACGCCGCTCTCGGTGGCGGCGCGGGTCGATTGCAGCTCGCGCCCTTCGATCACCGCCACGGGCAGGCATTCGGTCGCTCCGTAGGGCGTCCACAGCGTCGCGTCTTCCGGCAGGAGCGCGCGCATCGCGGCCACCACGTCGGGCGGTACCGGCGCGCCGGCCGAGGTAACCAGGCGCACGCTCGGCAGCCTGGCGCCGTGCCGCGCCAGCACCGCCACCAGGGCGGGCGAGCCGAACAGCTGGGTGACGCCGAAGCGCTCGATCGCGGCCACCAGCTTGCGTGGGTCGGCCTTGGCCGGGCGCGTGGGGTCCATGTCGGGAATGATCGAGGACAAGCCGAGCGCGGGATCGAACAGGGCAAACGGCGGAAAGGTCGGCAGGTCGACGCCGCCGGCCTCGATGCCGAAGGCCTGGCGCAGCAGATCCACCTGCGCGACGAAATGCCGGTGCCGATAGACCACGCCCTTGGGCACGCCGGTGGAGCCGGAGGTGAACAGGATGGCGGCGACCTCATCCGGCGCGGTATCGGCCAGCTGCGGGCCGGCCCCGCGGCCGGCGGCTTCCACCTGCGCCAGCGTGACGCCGCCCCAGCACCAGCGTCGCCCCACCGTGACCACGTGGCGCACGAAGCCGCGCCCCCAGCCCAGCAGCAGGCGCGCGACCTGGGCCAGCGGGATGCCGATGAAGGCCTCGGGCTCGGCCTCGCGCAGGCAGGCTTTCAGCGCCCGCTTGTCGATGCCGGGATCGACCAATACCGGCACCGCGCCGAGCTTGAACAGGGCGAACATCAGCAGGAAGAACTCGGGCGAGGGCCGCACCATCAGCACGCTGCGCGTGCCGCGCACGATGCCGCGCGCGGCCAGGCCCGCCGCGATGGCATCGCTGCGCGCATCCAGCTCGGCGTAGCTCAGGGTCACGTCGTAGCGCGCCAGCCCATCCGGCCCGCGCGTGCCGGGGCAGCGCATCGCGATCTGCTCGCCGCGTTCGGCGGCCATGCGCGGGAGGATGGCGGCGATGTTGGTGGGAGCCGTCATTCGTCTTCAGTGATTCGTGATTGGTGATTCGTGATTCGTGGAGGCCGGGATTCGGAAATCAGTGCAGCCGGGATTCGGGATTCGCAGGGAGCCAGAGCGGGGCTGTCGGGTATCGGTGGCCATCACTCACTCCCGTTCGTGGTGAGGCGGCCGCATCGAGAACGCAGTTCGAGGGCGGCCGATCGAACCACCGTCCGCCCCGCGCTGGCGACGCCACGCCGCCGGCGAACGTCTCAGCTCAGCGGATGCGCATCCAGGAACCGCCGGATCGCCGGCACCAGCTCGGCATGCTTGTCCTCCAGCACGTAGTGGCCGGCATCGGCGAAGGCCATCACCTCGGCCTCGGGCAGGGCCTTCGTGAAGCCATCGAGGAAGTGCTTGTCGAACACGAAGTCCTTCAGGCCCCAGCCGAGGAAGACGGGGCGGTCGGCGTACTCGGGCAGCTTGTTCGCGGCGGCCTCGACCAGGGCCCAGGCACGGTCCTGCGGCGAGAGCGGGATGTCCTGCACGAAGCGCAGGGTGCTGATGCGGTTGGCCCAGCTGTCGTAGGGCGCGCAGTAGCCGTGGTGCACCTCGGGCGCCAGCCTGCGCATCACGCCGAAGCGCGCCGCGCCCCAGGCAAAGGCGTTGAAGCCGCGGATCAGCAGGCCGCCCAGCTTCGAATCGCGCCCCAGCTTCAGCTGCCAGGGCATGGCCTTGGCCTTGGGCAGGGGGAACGAGGCGGTGTTGGTGACCACCAGGCGCTTGACCCGCGCGCTGTTCGCCAGGGCCCAGCCGAAGCCGATCATGCCGCCCCAGTCGTGCACGGCCAGCGTGACATCGCCCGTTATGCCGAGGTGCGCGAGCAGCGCGTCCACGTCCGCCACGCGCGAGGCCAGGGTGTAGTCGTAGCGCTCGTCGCCGGGCTTGTCGGACAGGCCCATGCCGACATGGTCGGGCACGATGCAGCGGTAGCGGTCGCGCAGGCCCAGCACCAGGTGGCGCCAGTAGAAGCTCCACGAGGGATTGCCGTGCAGCATCAGCACCACCTCGCCATCGCGCGGGCCTTCGTCGAGGAAGGACATCGCGATGCCGGGACGGACCTCGAAGCGCTGCGGCTGGAACGGATAATCGGGCAAGTTCACGCGCGGATGCGGCCTGGCGGGCAGCCGGACGGCTGCGGGCCGCGCATTATGCCAAGGCAGGACGCGGCGGCGCTGTGCCCCATCGCGACCCGCGCAGGAGCGGCTTCAGCCGCGACGTGCCACGCGAGGGCAGCGGCATGTGCGCTGCGGTCGCGGCCGAGGCCGCTCCCACAGCCTGAAGCGTGCAGGTCGCGCGGACCGACTCGCCCGCGCGACCCGTCGCGCTCAGCGCTCGACCGATTCGTCGCCGAGGCGCTGCGCGGTGGCGCCTTCGATGCGGCCGACCTTGGCGGTGTCGTGCACGAACAGCTCGACCTCGCGCTTGAACACCAGGTCGCCCTCGACCACGGCGCGCGGGCCGATCTCGATGCGCGGCTTCTTCTTGCCGCTGTCGTCGCCCCAGCTGAACCAGCCGCCGCCACCGCGCGGCTTCTCGACCAGGATGCCGCCGGAGACGCGCGAGTCGGCGCCGATGCTGATGTCGCCGTTGACCGTCTCGATACCCCCCTGGACCTCGGCCGCGGTGAGCGCGATGGCGCCGTTCACGCCCTCGATGCCGCCGCGCACCAGGGCGCCCTCGGCCAGGGTGATGCCGCCGTTGACCACCTCGATGCCGTCCTCGACCTCGGCCTGCGCCGCCAGCGAGACCGCGCCGTTGACCGTCTCGACGCTGCCGACGCGGGCGCCCTCGGCGAGGGCGACGCTGCCGTTGACGGTCTCGGCGCTGCGCGCCACCGCGCCGGCCTCGACCCGGATGCTGCCGTTGACCGTCTCCAGGCTGTCGTACTCCTTGCCGGCCTCGGCACGGACCGAGCCGTTGACCTTGTCGATGCTGGGCGGGGCCGCGAAGGCGGCGACGGAGGCGACGGACAGTGCTGCGGCCAGCAGATGCGACTTCATGGGAAAACTCCTTGGTGGGGTGCGATGCAGGTGCTTGGATGCGCCGCACCGCGCCGGGGTTTGCATGACCTTCGGCATGGACGAGGGCCAGCCCGGGGAGCGACGGTACAATCGCGGCCCGCGCACCGCCTGTCCCGGAAGTCCCGTGAACCGCCCGAAACCCGTGATGCTGCTGATCCTCGATGGCTGGGGCCATCGCGAGGACGCGCCCGACAACGCCATCTCGCAGGCGCACTGCCCGAACTGGCGCGCCCTGCTGGCGCGCTGCCCGCACACCCTGATCCAGACTTCCGGCCTGCACGTGGGCTTGCCGGACGGGCAGATGGGCAATTCCGAGGTCGGGCACATGAACCTGGGCGCCGGCCGCATCGTCTACCAAGACCTCACCCGCATCGACAAGGCCATCGCGGACGGCGAGTTCCAGCGCAATCCCGAGCTGCTCGCGGCCTGCGCCGCGGCGCGCGACGGCGCTCGCACCCTGCACCTGTTCGGCCTGCTCTCGCCGGGCGGCGTGCACAGCCACGAGGACCACATCCTCGCCATGCTGGCGATGGCGCGCGCCGAGGGCGTGGCCGACATCGCCGTGCACGCCTTCCTCGACGGCCGCGACACCCCGCCGCGCTCGGCCGAGGCCAGCCTGGCGCGGCTGCAGGCGGCCTGCGCCGCGCAGCCCGGCGCGCGCATCGCCACGGTCGGCGGTCGCTACTACGCCATGGATCGCGACCAACGCTGGGAGCGCGTGCAGCTGGCCTGGCGCGCGGTCGTGGACGGCCAGGCCGAGTTCCGCGCCGCCGACGCGCTGGCCGCGCTGCAGGCGGCCTACGCGCGCGGCGAGAACGACGAGTTCGTCAAGCCGACCGTGATCGGTGCGCCCGCGCCGATGCGCGACGGCGACGCCGTGGTGTTCATGAACTTCCGCGCCGACCGCGCGCGCCAGCTCACCGTCGCCTTCGTGCGACCGGACTTCGCCGGCTTCGACCGCGGCCGCGTGCCGAAGCTCGCGCGCTGCGTCTGCCTGACCGAGTACGCCGCCGACCTGCCGGCACCGGTGGCCTTCGGCCCCGACAGCCTGCACAACACCCTGCCCGAGGTGCTGGCGGCGCAGGGCCTGACCCAGCTGCGCATCGCCGAGACCGAGAAGTACGCCCACGTCACCTTCTTCTTCAGCGGCGGGCGCGAAGAGCCCTGGCCGGGCGAGCAGCGCATCCTGGTGCCCAGTCCCCGGGTCGCGACCTACGACCTGCAGCCGGAGATGAGCGCGCCCGAGGTCACCGACCGCCTGGTCGAGGCGATCACCTCGCAACGCGTCGACCTGATCGTGTGCAACCTGGCCAACCCCGACATGGTCGGCCACACCGGCATCCTCCCGGCAGCGATCAAGGCGGTCGAAGCGGTGGATCAGGCCTTGGGCCGCATCGTGGCCGCGATCGAGCAGGTCGGCGGCGCGCTGCTGGTGACCGCCGACCACGGCAACCTCGAACAGATGAGCGATCCCGCCACCGGCCAGCCGCACACCGCGCACACGAACGGGCCGGTTCCCTTGGTCCTGCTCGGCCGCGCGGCGCGCCTGCGCGAGGGCGGCGCGCTGCGCGACGTCG
>JANJTY010000627.1 GCA_024710865.1 Lysobacteraceae bacterium
GCCAGCGCAAGTCCCAAGGCTGAGCCCGCCATTAGCCAACGTCCGCAGCGCACGTCCAAATCCATCCCCCTTGGTCGCTTTCCCGCGGATAGAGGCTCGCGGAAAGCAGGATTATTCGCCCGCCAGCCAGCCGGCCAGGCCCGCATAGACCGGAATGCCGACCACCAGGTTGAAGGGAAAGGTGATGCCGAGCGCGGCGGTGATGCAGCGACCCGCATCGGCCTCGGGCAGGGCGGCGCGGACCGAGGCCGGGGCGGCGATGTAGGAGGCGCTGGCGGTCATCGCGCCGAACACCGCGGCGCCCGGGGCGGAGAGGCCGGCCCAGTGGCCGAGCAGCACGCCGAGCGCGCCGTGCGCGAGCGGCAGCGCGGTGGCGAACAGGGCCAGGCGCAGCCAGCCCTGGCCGAGCCTGCGCAACTGCGCCGCGGCGGTCAGACCCATGTCCAGCATGAAGAGCATCAGCACGCCCTGGAACAGCTGGAAATACATCGCTTCGACCGCGGCGACGCCCTCTCGTCCTGCGATGGCGCCGATCGCGAGGCCGCCGAGCAGCAGGATCGCGGTGCGACCGGTGAGTACCTCGTGCAGCTGCTGGCGTCCGACCTGGCCGCCGCCCTTGGCCAGCGCCAGGCCGAGCAGGATGGCCGGGATTTCCAGCGCCACCACCAGCGCGACCAGCACGCCCTCGGCCGGCGCCCCCGCGCGCTCGCTGAACTGCTGCGCCGCGATGAAGGTCACGGCCGAGACCGAACCGTAGTGCGCCGCCAGCGCGCCGGCCTCGATCTGGTTGTCGCGCAGCCAGCGCCGCGCCAGCACGTAGGCCGAGAAGGCGGTGGCCAGTCCCGCGAGGACGGTGACCGCCAGCAGCAGCGCAAGGTCGCCGATATCGTCCTGGCGCAGCGCCACGCCGCCCTTCAGGCCGATCGCCAGCAGCAGGAAGATCGACAGGTAGCTCTGGATCGCCGGGTGCAGGTCGAGATCGCTGCGCATCAGCCGGGCGACCAGCCCCAGGGCGAACGCCAGCACGACCGGCGACAGCAGGTTGGTCGCCAGCAGGTCGAACGAGAGCGTCATGGTCTAGGCTTCGTAGCGCGCCGGCGCCGGATTCAGCTGCCCGCAGGCCTTGCAGGTGCGCAGTTCGCGGCTGGCGTAGAAGCGGTCGAAGATGGCCGGGAAATCCTTCTCGATGTCGACCAGGGTGAAGAAGGCCTCGAACAACTTGTGGTTGCAGCGTTCGCAGAACCACATCAGGCCGTCCCTTTCGTGCGGCAGGCGCTTGCGCTCGATCACCAGGCCGATGGAGTGGGGCATGCGCTGCGGCGAGTGCGGCACCTTGGGCGGCAGGTAGAAGACCTCGCCGGCGCGGATCGGGATGTCGCGCGCCTGGCCGTTCTCCTGCACCTTCAGCACCATCTCGCCCTCCAGCTGGTAGAAGAACTCCGGCCCTTCCTCGTAGTGGTAGTCGGTGCGCGCGTTCGGCCCACCCACCACCATGACGATGAAGTCGCCATCGACGATGCACTTGTTGCCGACCGGCGGCTTGAGCAGGTGGCGGTTGTCCTCGATCCAGCGCTTGAAGTCGATGGGGGGCAGCATTGGGGCGTCCTGGGGCAGGGAGGCGTCAGCGTGCGGGCGCGGCGGGCGCCGCAATCCGCGCCACGCACTTGAGCTCGATCGCGATGGGCGTCGGCAGGGCGGTGATGCCCAGGGTGGTGCGGCAGGGCGCCGTGCCGGGATCGGGGAAATGCTCGGCCCAGATCGCGTTGTAGGGCTTGAAATCGCGCGCCATGTCGGTGAGGTAGACGGTGACGTCGACCAGGTCCTCCCAGCGCGCACCGCTGGCCTCCAGCACCGCCCTCACGTTGGCGAACACGCTGCGGGTCTGGGCCTCGATGTCGTAGCCGCGCAGGCGGCCGTCGGCGTAGTACTCGTTGCCCGGGATCTCGTCCGTGCCGGGCCGGCGCGGGCCGATGCCGGAGAGGAACAGCAGCTCGCCGACCTGGCGGGCGTGCGGATAGCTGCCCACCGGACGCGGCGCCTTGTCGGTCTGGATGGTGCTCATGCCTGGGCTCCTGCGTGGGTTGAGTGCCGAAAACCTCGGACATCCGATTGTAGGGTGCCGGTGCGCAGCGAACCGCATCGTTCCCGCCGCGCCGGTCCGCCGATCAGCCTCCGGATTCGTTGCAGAGCGAACGCAGCGCCGCCTCGTAGGCCGGCTGCAGCCGGTCGGGCGCGTCCACGCCGAAGCCGAGTTCGCGGATGCGGCCGTCGTGCAGGCCGTAGACCCAGGCATGTACGGACAGCTTCTGGCCGCGTGCCCAGGCATCCTGCACCACGGTGCTGTTGCAGACGTTGACCACCTGCTCGACGGCGTTGAGCTCGCACAGGCGGGCGTGGCGCAGGGATTCGAGATCGAGCGAGTCGAGCCGCGCCGCGTGCTTCTGCGCCACGTCGCCCACGTGCCGCAGCCAGTTGTCGGCCAGGCCGACGCGCGTTCCCGCCATCGCCGCATGCACGCCCGAGCAGCCGTAGTGGCCGCAGACGATGACGTGCTCGACCTTGAGCAGGTCGACCGCGAACTGCAGCACCGAGAGCACGTTGAGGTCGGCGTGCACCACCACGTTCGCGATGTTGCGGTGGACGAAGACCTCGCCCGGCTCCAGGCCCGTGACCTGGTTGGCCGGCACGCGCGAGTCCGAGCAGCCGATCCACAGGTACTTCGGCGCCTGCTGGCGGGTGAGGCGGCGGAAGAAGCCGGGATCCTCGGCGCGCATGCGCTCGGACCAGGCCTTGTTGCGATCGAGCAGTTCCTGCAGCTGGCTCATGTCGGGTCGATGCAGACGTTGCGGGGGTCGGTGAAGAAGCGCATGGCCTCCAGGCCGCCCTCGCGGCCGAGTCCGGACTGGCCCAGGCCGCCGAAGGGCGTGCGCAGGTCGCGCATCAGCCAGGTGTTGATCCAGACGATGCCGGCCTGGATGCGGGCGGCCAGGCGGTGGGCGCGACCCAGGTCCTGGGTCCAGATCGACGCGGCCAGGCCGTAGTCGCCGGCATTGGCCAGAGCCAGCGCCTCGTCCTCGTCGCCGAAGGGCTGCAGGGTGACGAGCGGGCCGAAGATCTCCTCGGTGTTGCAGCGCGCCTGCGGTCCCAGGCCCTCGATCACGGTCGGCGCGACGAACCAGCCCTGCGCGCAGCGGCCTTCCGGCCTGACCGCCTCGCCGCCGCAGAGCACGCGTCCGCCCTCGGCCCGCGCCAGGTCGAGGTAGTTCATCACCTTGTCGAAGTGAGCGCGCGAGACCAGCGGCCCCAGGTTCGTTCCAGCCTCCAGCGGATCGCCGACGCGCAGCTGCGCCACGCGCTGCAGCAGGGCATGGCGGAACTCGTCGAAGATGCCGCGCTGGACCAGGATGCGCGAGCCGCACAGGCAGATCTGGCCGGAGTTCTGGAAGGCCGCGCGCAGCACGGTGTCCATCAGCCGCCCCGGCGGCGCATCGGCGAACACGATCAGCGCATTCTTGCCGCCCAGCTCGAGCGAAACCTTCTTCAGCGCAGGACCGCAGTGCGCCGCGATGCCGCGCCCGACCGCGGTGCTGCCGGTGAAGGACACCGCCTTGATGCGCGCGTGCTCGACCAGGGCGCGACCGCAGTCCGGCCCGCTGCCCTGCACGATGTTGAGCACGCCGGGCGGAAAGCCGATCGCGCGCGCCAGCTCGCCCAGCATGAAGGCCGTCAGCGGCGTGACTTCGCTCGGCTTGGCCACCACCGTGTTGCCGGCGGCGAGCGCCGGCGCGATCTTCCAGGTGAAGAGGTAGAGCGGCAGGTTCCAGGGCGAGATGCAGGCTACCGCGCCGTGCGGCAGGCGCAGGGTGTAGTTCAGCCCGGCCTCGCCGTGGTGGCACTCGCTGGAGAACTGGGTGGCAGCGGCGGCGAAGAAGCGCAGGTTGGAGACCGCGCGCGTGATCTCGACCTCGCGCGCCAGCGCCAGCGGTTTGCCGGCGTCCTGCGCCTCGGCCCGGGCGAACTCGTCGAGCCTCGCCTCCAGCGCATCGGCCAGGCGGTTGAGCCACGCGGCGCGCGCGCTGTTGGGCAGCGCCGACCAGCTCGGGAACGCGGTCTCGGCCGCCGCCACCGCCGCCTCGACGTCGCGCGCATCGCTCGCCGCGCACTGCGCGAAGACCGCGCCGGGGGCGGGATCGCTGACGTCGAGCCAGTCGCCGCCCTGGGCCGGGACGAAGTCGCCGTCGATGAAGTTGAGGATGCGGGCGTGCATGGGCGGCCAGTTTAGCGGGTGGGTGCGGTGGGGCGCTTGCCTCGCGCGTGTGCAGTCGGGCGCGTCAGGCCCGTGGGGACGCCCGGTCGCGGTGCACGAAGACTGAGTTCCGCTCCAACCCCGTTTCCGGCCGCGCGGCGTTATGGTCTCCACATCCCCGCCGGAGACCTCCGATGACCGCGTTCCGTTTCGTGCTGGTAGCGCTTCTGCTGATCGGCGTGGGCGCGCTGCAGGCCCAGACTCCGCCGCCGCGACCGGTGGGCCCCGCGGTCTGGATTCCGCCCCAGCCCGGCCAGCAGCCGATCCGCCTCGACGAGGTCTCGATCCAGATCCAGACCGCTGGCTTCATCGCCCGCACCCGCATCGAGCTCAGCTTCCACAACCCCAATGCGCGCGTGTTGGAGGGCGAGTTCGTGTTTCCGCTGGCCGCGGGCCAGACCGTCTCGGGCTATGCGCTGGAGGTGGAAGGCCGGATGCGCGAGGGCGTGGTCGTACCCAAGCAGACCGCGCGCGTGGCCTTCGAGGACATCAGCCGCCAGCAGATCGATCCGGGCCTGGCCGAGCTCACGAAGGGAAACGTGTTCCGCACCCGGCTGTATCCGATTCCCGCACGCGGCAACAAGCGCGTGGCGCTGTCCTTCGAGCAGATCATGCCGCTCGAGGGCGGGCAGTACCGCTACCTGCTGCCGCTCGCGTTCGAGCAATCGGTGGCACGCTTCTCGGTGCGCGCCGAGGCGGCGCTGGGTGCGGCGGGCGGCACGGTCGCCTCGCCCGATCCGGCCCTGCGTTTCGATCGCAGCGGCCAGGCCTGGATCGCCGGCTTTACCCGCGAGGGCGTGCAGCCGCAGCGCGAGCTGGCCTTCGCCATTCCCGGCGGCGCTGGCGATGCCGAGCAGCTGGAGGCGGCCGACGCCCTGGAGCCGGCCTGGCGCAGCGTGCTGGCGCAGATCGACAGCGGCCGACCGGCCACGCTCAAGGCGCTGCCGGCGCCGCGCCGCATCGCCCTGTTCGTCGATGCCTCCGGCAGCGCGGCGCAGCGCGACCTGGCGCGCGAGCGCGCGGTGCTGCAGCGCTACCTCGCCGGCCTGGGCGAAGTCGAGGTCGCGCTCCTGGCGTTCCGCGATGCGGCCGAGGCGCCGCGCCGCTTCCGCCTGCGTCGGGGCGATGTCGGCGCGCTGATGGAGGCGATCGCGGCGCTGCCGCTGGATGGCGGCAGCAGCTACGGCGCTGTCGATCTTTCCGTCGTGCCCGATGCCGACCTGATGCTGGTGTTGGGCGATGGTCTGAGCAACTTCGCCGCGGCCGATCCGAAGCTGGGCACGGGCGCGCCGCGCCTGTTCGTGCTGCATGCGGCGCAGCAGGCCGATCACGCCGCGCTGGAACGCATCGCGCGCCGCGCCGGCGGGCGGGTGCTGGACCTGCTGCAGCTCGACGCCGATGCCGCGCTGGCGGCGCTGACGCGGCCGGAATGGCGCCTGCTCTCGACCGAGGTGCTGGCGGGCCGCTGCGAGCAGCTGCTGCCGCAGGCGCCGCTCGCGGTCGAGGCGCGGCTCCTGCTCAGCGCGCGCTGCGAGGGCAGGGCGCGGCTGCGCCTGCGCTTCGGCCAGGCCGGGCAGGGCGAGGTGGTCCGCGAGCTGCAGGTTGGTGCGGACGATGCGGTAGACGCGGCGCTGGGCGAGACCGTGCACCGCCTGCACGCGCAGGCGCGCATCGCCGAGCTGGAGCGCGCCGCGAAGCCGGACGCCGACGCGATCGCCGCGCTGGGTACCCAGTACGGCGTGGTTACCCGGCACACCTCGCTG
>JANJTY010000617.1 GCA_024710865.1 Lysobacteraceae bacterium
GTCGCGGCCGAGTCGCTGCTGGCCCAGATGCGCGACACCAGCAGTACGGGCGTATCCACCGGGCAGACGATCCGGCCGTCGGCCGCGATGAACAGGTGGCTGGTACGCCCCTGCAGCACATCGCCCTGCGCGAAGGCGATATCGTGCACCTCGCCCAGCGCGGCTGGGCCCTGCGAGAGCGGCGGGTCGAGGGTATCGGCCCGCGCCCAGCTCAGGCCTCCGTCGGTGCTGACCGAGATGCCGCCCTGGTAGCCCGACTCGGGCAGTCCCTGCGGCGCGAAGTCCTCGCCCAGCGCGAAGACGACCGCTTGCGTGGCCTGGGCCGGCGAGCGCGGGTCGAAGACGATGCGGCGGACGCTGTCCAGCGCCAGTGCGTTGTTCCGGCGCACCCAGCTCGCGGCGACATCCAGAGACTGGTAAAGCGCCGGCGAGAGGGCGTCGCTGACGGTGTTCTCGATGCCTGCGAAAACCACCGCCGGCGCCTGCGGATGGACCGCCACGCTGCCGACGCGGGAACCGACGAGGCCAGCGCTGCTCGGCAGCCACTGCGCGCCACCGTCGATGCTGCGGAACACGTCGCCCGAGCGCGAAAAGGCAATCAGTTGCTGCGGCTGCCCCGGTCGCATGAGGATGCTGCCGATGGAGGCGGGCAGCGGACCGCCGACATCGAGGCCGGTGTTCAGGGTAGCGAAGGTGCTGCCGTTGTCGCTGCTGCCGAGCACGCCGCGCGAGGTGCCGAAAACGACGCGTCCGGGCACGCCGGCGGCCCAGTCCATGCCCTGCAGGCGCTGATTCTGGCCGAGCGGGAGGTTGGGCAGGCGCGTAAAGCTGGCGCCGCCATCGAGCGAACGGAAGTTGCCGAACTCGCCAGCGAGGAACACGGTGCCCGCGACATTGCCGTTGAACGCGAGCAGATCGATATCCTCCTCGATCGGTCCCAAGGCGTCCCAGGTCGCGGTGATGGGCTGGAAGTTGACGCCGCCGTCGAGTGAGCGATAGAGCGACGCGGGAAAACTGGCGACGTCACGGTTGTCCGACCAGACCAGCACCCGGTCATGGTCGTCGGGCGCCACCGCCACGCGTTGGAGGCGGTCGGGCAGGGAACTTCCGACGCGGGTCCAGTTAGCGCCGCTGTTGTCGGAGCGGTAGAGACCCTCGCGCGTCGCCACGTAGACGCGGTTCGGCTGCGACGGCGCGATCGCCACGTCCGTGGTTGCGAAACTCGCCGAGAGCGGCAGGCCGGAGTCGCTTCGCTGCCAGTTCTGTCCGGCGTCGCGGCTGAGAAAGAGACTGCGTCCGCCGGCCGCCAGCACGCGTCCGGCGCGGGAGGGATCGGCCGCGATGCGCAGCTCGCCCAATTCGATCCCATACAGGCCGGCGCTGGCCTCGACCCAGGATTCGCCGCCGTTCGCGCCGCGATAGACGCTGCGGTGCGAGGTCGCGTAAACCAGGGTCGGCGCCGCCGGACTGAGCGCGGCGCTGTCGACGCGGCCACCGATGGGGCCGGAGGTGGTCCAGCGGTCGACCCCGGCCCAGGCGCCCGCGTGGGCCAACAGGAAGGCGGCGGCGATAAAGGCTGGAATCCTGCGGGACATGGGGTCGCACCGGGAGCCACGGATGCCTGCATGGTAGCGCGAATGCGGCAGGGTCGAGCCCGGCGCGGTTGGCCGGAACCTTCGGGTTTGACTTGCCTCGGCGGCGCCGTTAGCGTGAGCCCTTCTGCGCGCCCCGGTCACGTGCGGCGCGCGCCGCGGCGGCGTGCCGCGGCTCCCGTTTTCCAAGGAATCGAGTTGACGATGCGACTGGTACTGCTGGGGGCGCCCGGTTCGGGCAAGGGCACGCAGGCGGCCCGATTGAAGGACGCGCTGGGTGTGCCGCACATCTCGACCGGCGACCTGCTGCGGGCCGAAGTGGCGGCCGGTTCGGCCCTCGGGCTGCAGGCCAAGGCGGTGATGGAGCGCGGCGAGCTGGTCTCCGACCAGATCCTGCTCGGTATGTTGGAGGATCGCCTCTCCCGCCCCGATACGTCCGTGGGCTTCATCCTGGACGGCTATCCGCGCAATCTGGCCCAGGCCAATGCGCTCGACGGCCTGCTGGAACGCATCGGCCAGCCGGTCGACCTCGCGGTCCAGCTCGATGTTGGCACCGAGCTCCTGATCCAGCGCATCGCAAGCCGCGCCCAGCTCGAGGGGCGCAGCGACGACAACCCCGAGTCGGTACGCAACCGCCTGCGCGTCTACACCGACCAGACTGCCCCGGTCATCGACTACTACCGCGAGCGCGGCAAGCTGGCCTGCGTCTTCGGCGTGGGCGACATGGACGAGGTCTTCGCGCGCATCCTGAAGGCGGTGCGCGGTAGCGCCGCCTGAGTCCGGCCGCCGCATGCGCGGGCTGCTGGATACCCTGGTGGCCATCTGCCTGCTGCGCAGCGGCCCGCAGGACCTGCCCTATTCGCCGCGCCTGGCGCGCCAGCTGGTGCTGGCGCTGCTCGCCGCGCAGGCGGTCTTCCTTCTCCTGCTCGACGAGCAGGACCGCTTCCTCGGACAGATGGTCTACGGTCTGGCCTGGATCCTGGTGCCGGCCTGGCTGCTGCTGCAGCTGCGCGGCCTGCAGGCGCGCTACGTGCAGACCTTGAGCGCCAAGTGCGGCGTCGGCCTGCTCTACCTGGTCGTGCTGGTGCCCTTGGCCCTGGCCCTTCGCACCGTCGACACCACGACGCCGGACGTGCGGCCGGAGCCCTGGCAGATACTGGCGTTCTGGGGCTTCGTCGGCGTCACCGTCTGGCACCTGGCGGTGAGCGCGCACATCTGGCGCCATGCCCTTTCCCTGCCGCGCTTCCTCGGCACCATGATCGCGATCGGCCTGTTCGTGGCCAACGTCATGCTGGGACGCCTGCTGTTCGGTTCCGCTTCCTGAGCACTGCATGAAACTCCACATCCTCGGCATCTGCGGCACCTTCATGGGCGGCCTCGCGGCGCTCGCGCGCGAGCTCGGCCACGCGGTCGAAGGCTCGGACCAGAACGTCTATCCGCCGATGTCGACCCAGCTCGAGCAACTCGGCATCGCGCTCGCCTCCGGCTATCGCGCCGATAACATCGGTGCCGATGTCTCGCAGGTGCTGGTGGGCAACGCGCTCTCGCGCGGCAACCCGGCCGTCGAGCACGTGCTGGACGCCGGCCTGCGCTACAGCTCCGGTGCGCAGTGGCTGAGCGAGACGGTCCTGCCCGGCCGGCGCGTGCTGGCCGTGGCCGGCACCCACGGCAAGACCACCACCTCCAGCCTGCTGGCCTGGATCCTCGATGCCTGCGGTGCGCGGCCGGGCTTTCTCATCGGCGGCGTGCCGCAGAACTTCGGCGTCTCGGCGCGTTTGGGGCAGGGCAGCGACTTCGTCGTCGAGGCCGACGAGTACGACACCGCCTTCTTCGACAAGCGCAGCAAGTTCGTCCACTACCGGCCGCGCATCGCCATCCTCAACAACCTCGAGTACGACCACGCCGACATCTTTCCCGACCTCGCCGCGATCCAGCGCCAGTTCCACCACCTGGTGCGGACCGTGCCCGGGTCCGGCCGGCTCATCGTCAACGGCGCCGATGCGGCGCTGGACGAGGTGCTGGCGATGGGCTGCTGGACGCCGGTCGAGCGCTTCGGCCTGGGTCCGGCATTCGATTGGGGTGCGGAACTGATCGAACCCGACGGCTCGGCCTTCCGCCTGCTGCGCGCGGGCGAACCGATCGGCGAGGCGCGCTGGTCGCTGCTCGGCAGCCACAACGTGCTGAACGCCGTGGCCGCCATCGCCGCCGCGGCCGCGGCCGGGATCGAACCGCGCGCCGCGCTTGCGGCCTTGCCGGGTTTCCGCAACGTGCGGCGGCGCCTTGAGCGCCTGGGCGAGGTCGGCGGGGTCGAAGTGTTCGATGACTTCGCCCACCATCCGACCGCGATCCGCGAGACGCTCGCCGGCCTGCGCGCCCGCGCCGGCACGGCGCGCCTGGTCGTGGCGCTGGAGCCGCGCAGCAATTCCATGCGTCTGGGCGCGCATGCCGCGGCCCTTGCACCCTCGCTCGATGCCGCCGACGCGGTGGTCTTCCTGGCCCGACCCGAGCTGCCCTGGGACAGTTCGAGCGTCATCGCCGCGCTCAAGGGTCAGGGCGAGGCCGTGGCCGACGTTCCAACCCTGATCGAGCGCCTGGCCGAGCGCGTCCAGCCCGGGGACCGCGTCGTCTTCATGTCCAACGGTGGCTTCGAGGGCGCGCAGCGGCGCTTCCTGGAATTGCTGTCCCGGTAAGGCGCCCAGGGTCGCACCCGCTCCCGGTCCGGCCGGGAGCGGTCGCGTGGACGCGCGCAGCGAACACCGCATGCGCAACCCGCGCGCCACGGGCCGCGGCGCTGCCGCTACACTGCCGGCGTGCACCCCGACGATCTGCCGCTCTTCCCGCTGCACACCGTGCTTTTTCCCGGTGGCGAGTTGCGCCTGCGCCTGTTCGAGCCGCGCTACCTCGACATGTTGCGCGAATGCGGCCGGCGCGGAACCGGCTTCGGCGTCTGCCTGATCGTGCAGGGGCGCGAAGCCGGTGCGCCGGCGATTCCCGCGGCCTGGGGCACGCGCGCCAGCATCGCGGACTTCTATACCCTGCCCGATGGCCTGTTGGGCATCCGCGCCGAAGGCGAGGAGCGCTTCCACGTCGAGCGCATCCGTGTGCGCGACAACGGTCTGGTCGTGGGCCAAGTGCGCACCGTGCCCGAGCCGGAGCGCGAACCGGTTGCGCCCGAACACGGTCTCCTCGTGACCATTCTGGAGAAGCTGCTGGAGCAGGCCGGCGGCCGCCACGAGCGCGCCGAGCGCGCCTGCTTCGACGACAGCGCCTGGGTCGCCTGGCGCCTGGCCGAGCTGCTGCCGATCGAGAACCGGATCCGGCAGGAGATCCTGCAGCTGCACGAACCCCATGCGCGACTGCAGCGTATCCTCGCCGCCGTGGCCGAGCTGCAGGCCGAGTGACTGCGGCCGGCGTCCACGCCTTACGACCAAGGAAAACCGCATGACGTCCTCGCTGGCGGGCAAGACCCTCTTCATCACCGGCGCCTCGCGCGGCATCGGCCTCGCCATCGCGCGCCGCGCCGCGCGCGACGGGGCCAACGTGGCGATCGCGGCCAAGTCCTCCGTGCCCAATCCCAAGCTGCCCGGCACGATCCACAGCGCCGCGGCCGAAGTCGAGGCGCTCGGCGGCAAGGCGCTGGCGATCCGCTGCGACATCCGCGAGGAGGCCGAGGTGCATGCCGCGGTCGCGACCACGGTCGCGGCCGTCGGCGGCATCGACATCCTGGTCAACAACGCCAGCGCGATCTGGCTGGCCGGCATCCTGGACACGCCGATGAAGCGCTTCGACCTGATGCAGCAGGTCAACGCGCGCGGCACCTTCCTCTGCGCCCAGGCCTGCCTGCCGCAGCTGCGCAAGGCGGCCAATCCGCACATCCTGACCCTGGCGCCGCCGCCCAACCTGGCGCCGCACTGGTGGGGCCCGCACGTCGGCTACACCCTGGCCAAGATGGGCATGAGCTTCGTCACCCTGGGCCTGGCCGAAGAGCTGCGCCACGAGCGCATCGCGGTGAACGCGCTCTGGCCGCGCACCGTGATCGCCACCGACGCGCTGAAGATGATCCCCGGCGTGAACCTGGAGCAGTGCCGCACGCCCGAGATCATGGCCGACGCCGCGCACGCCGTGCTGAGCGCGCCGGCCAGCCACGCCAGCGGCCGCTTCTTCATCGACGAGGACATCCTGCGCCAGCGCGGCGTGTCCGACTTCGAGCGCTACGCGGTCAAGCCCGGCATGCCGCTCTTGCCGGACCTGTTCCTGGACTGAGCGCCGCCGTCGCAACCCACCGCACTGGTGCGCTCGGGCCGATTCCGATCCCTATCCCGATCACCGAGTCACCAATCACCAATCACCAATCACGAATCCCGACCCCATGCGCTACCTCCACACCATGGTCCGCGTGCGCGACCTCGACGCCTCCCTCCGCTTCTACCGCGACGGCCTTGGCCTGATCGAGACGCGGCGCAAGGACTACCCGCAGGGCCGCTTCACCCTCGTCTTCCTGGCGGCGCCGAAGAGTCCCGAGGCCGAGATCGAGCTGACCTACAACTACGACGACGAGGACTACGGTTCGGCCCGCAACTTCGGCCACCTCGCCTTCCGCGTCGACGACATCTACGCCACCTGCGCGCACCTGCAGGCCATGGGTATCACCATCAACCGTCCGCCACGCGACGGCCGCATGGCCTTCGTGCGCTCACCCGATCTGATCTCGATCGAACTCCTGCAGGAGGGCGAACCGCTCCCGCCTGCGGAGCCCTGGGCCTCGATGCCGAACACCGGAAGCTGGTAGATGGCTGGGAGCGGCGGCAGCGAGGAGCCGCGGATTCGAGAACCTCTCTCTGCACGGCACCACGGCGGCTAGCCTGGCGCGCGGTGGCGCCTGCTTGGATGCAGGTCCGGCTGCACGTCAGGCGGTGCTCCGCGATCGCTGCGCGGTGGCTTGGCGTCGCGGGCGCACCCGGAGAGCGCGCTGGTCGATCCGTATGGATGGGCCGAACTCCACGGTCGGACGGTCGGCGCATGGCACTGCGGGACGCGCGTTCGATGCCGACCGTCTCTCGCACTCGGTTCAGCGCTCCAGGATTACCGGGAGCGCGCACGGCCGCTGCGATGCAGGGCAGGGCGCGAGGTCGATGGAGAGATTTTCGTCCTCCGTCTGGAATTCCAGCGTTCGGTAGCGCCACGCGCCTCGGTCGAACCTGGCGTCAAGCTTCAGGACGCCCTCTCCGAGCGGGCCCTCGAGCGGGATGCGTAGACTGGCCGAGCCGGTCTGGTTCTGGATGCTGACGCTGCCCTGGATCAGCCAGCCGGTTTCGATCGGTTCTCCCAGACGCTCCCGCAGCGGGGTCTGAGCGCGCGCCCAGGTCAATGCTTCGGGTAGCGGATCGGTCTGGCGGATGCAGACCAAGACCAGCGCCAGGACGCCGGCGCCCAACGTTGCCATGAGCGCCGCGATCAGTGCGATCGCGCAGCCCAGGCCCAGCGCCAGGCGGCAGCCCGGGCGCTTGTCCTGCGCGGCCTTGCTCACGACCGTCGGCGTCGCCGCGTGGTTGGCGCCGGTTCGCGCCGCTGCCTGGCGTAGAGCATGCGCGAGCGCCCGTCGGCGTCGGTGCGCTCCTCGATCTCGAAGCGCCCGGTGGCGCGCATCAGGTCGCTG
>JANJTY010000633.1 GCA_024710865.1 Lysobacteraceae bacterium
TCGGCCACCAGCAGCGGCCGGCCGGGGCCGGCATCGAGCGCATCGGCGAACTCCAGTTCCAGCACGTCGGGCGCGGCCAGGCGGCCGAGGAAGCGGCGGTCGCGCGGTCCGGTCGGCGCGGCACGCAGGTCGGCCTCGGCCAGCTCGGCGCGAACGTCGATGCCGTTCATCGTGGCGCGCAGCGGTAGGCGCGCCTCGCGGAAGAACAGCGGCGCGCCGGTGGGCGGCTCGCCGCCGGTGCCCATGCGCTCGTCCAGGGTCATGTCCCAGCCGGGCGGCAGGTCGATCGCTTCCAGCGTGACCTCGTCGAGGTAGGCCACTTCCTCCA
Source organism: Lysobacteraceae bacterium (assembly GCA_024710865.1). Classification (GTDB taxonomy): domain Bacteria; phylum Pseudomonadota; class Gammaproteobacteria; order Xanthomonadales; family Xanthomonadaceae; genus JANJTY01. The sequence continues at coordinate 329 of JANJTY010000633.1, forward strand.
TCGGTTCGCCGAGGCGGAACTCGAAGCGGCCCGCGCGCGGCGCGGCGATGCCTTCGGGCAGCAGGAAGTACTCCCAGGGCCGCGGTTCGGCGTAGCGCCCCGGTTCGAGCAGGAAGCCGATGCCGCCGACGCCGAGCACGTCGCTGACGAAGCCGAAGCGTTCGCCGTTCCAGGCGAACAGCACCGGACAGCTGGAGAGCTGGCGCTGGGTCTCGACCAGGGTGTGGGTGCTGCCGGGCGCGAGGTCCAGCTCGGTCTGCATCACGCCGTCGGTCCAGGTCAGGCGCACGAAGTCGAGCTTCGCCGCCGCGCCGAGACCGACGCTGAGCGGCTGCAGGCCATGGCCGGGCCCGGCGTCGCTGCGCAGCTGGGTCAGCGCGCTCCAGCGCGCGCCGCTGCGCAGGGCCAGGCGCGTGCCGATGCCGGAGCGGTTCGAGCGCATGCCGTCGGCGGCGCTGTCCGCACCGCTCAGGGTCAGGCGCAGGAAGGGCCAGCGTCCCGGCCCCGGCGCGAAGTGCCAGAGCCGGCCTTCGCCATCCAGGGCGTAGAGGTGCGGGCCCTGCGCGTCGTCCTGGCTGGCGTGGGTGAGGGCGGCAAGCCCGGCCGGGCCGAAGTCGTGCTCGAACAGGACTTCGCCCAGCGCATCGGTGTCGGCGCGGAGGACGCGTAGCCGCTGCGCGTCGGCGTGCAGCAGTTCGGGCGCGCCATCGCCGTCGAGGTCGAGCCAGGCCAGCATCAGCGGCGTGCCGGCCGGCAGCTGCCCCATCGCGCTGGGCCGCCAGGCACCGTCGGCGGAGGGCAGCCAGCGCGCGAAGCCGCCGTCCGGCGCCAGGGTGTAGAGCGCGGTCTGGCCGTCGGCCGCGCGCTCGGCCGCGAGGGCGGCGGCGACCGGCTGCGCCGCCAGCGCCGCCAGCGGCGCGAACTCGGCATAGCTCCAGGTGCGGTCGTTGCGCAGCACCCGATGCGGCGGCTGCGCGCGCAGCGCGACCAGGTCGAGGTCGCGGTCGTTGTCGACGTCGAGCGGCAGCAGGCGTCCGCCGCCGGCGCCGCCCGCGGCCAGGCCGACCGCTTCGCCCAGGCTGCGGAAGCTGCCGTCGAGGTTGTTGTTGAACAGCTCGTCGGGCGCGTCGGCCTGGCTCAGCAGCAGGTCGAGGTCGCCATCGTGGTCGGCATCGAGCCAGAGCGCGTCGCGGCTGTCGCGATCGCCGGAGGCGACGCCGGCGGCCTCGGTGATGTCCTCCCAGGCGCCGGGCGCGCGCTGCCGCCAGAGCTGGTTGGGGCCGCGCCGCGCCAGGTAGGCATCGATCAGGCCGTCGTTGTCGAAGTCGGCGAAGGCCGCGGCAGCGACTCCGCCCACCGCCGCGAGTGGATGCGCGGCGTCGAGGCGGAAGCCGCCCTCGGCCTCACCCAGCAGCACCGCGTTGCCGCCGCTGCCGTCCGCGCTGGCGCCAGTGGCGAACAGGTCGAGCCGGCCGTCGCCGTCGAGGTCGACCGCCAGCAGGGTGGGCGTCAGGCCGTCGACCGGCTGCAGGCGCAGGCCGGTATCGCGTGCCGCCTGCAGCAGCGCGCCGCTGGGCCGGGGCGGCGGCGGCACGGGCTCGCCCAGCGCGACCGCCTCGCACTTGCCGCCCATGCGGGTGTACTTGAACTCGGCCAGCTGCGCACGCGGATTGCTGCCCAGGCGCTGGTAGTCGGCCAGCGCGGCCTGGGCCGCCTGGCTGTCGCCGCGCCGGCGCTCGATCAGGCCCAGCGCGTAGTAGGCGCTGCGCAGATAGGAATCGGCCGCGAGCGCCGTGCGGTAGGCGTCAGCAGCCTCGTCCTGGCGCCCGGCCTGCTGCAGGGCCTGGCCGAAGAAGTAGGCCGCGAAGGCGTCCTGCGGATCGGCCGCGTGCACCGCGCCGAGGTGGTCCAGGGCGGCCTCGATCTCGCCCGCGCGGTAACGCAGCAGGCCGGTGCAGTAACGCGCGCGCAGGTCGCCGTCGGCCTCGTCCACCAGGGCCTGGAACTCGGCCAGCGCCGCCGCCTCGTCGCCCTCGAGCTGGCGGTTCTTGCGCGCGATGGCGCGGTTCAGGCGCAGCACGCGGTCCTGCGGGTGCGCGCTGGCCAGGGCGTCGAACTCGCGCCAGGCGGCGTCGTACTCGAAGCGGCCCATCAGGCCCACGCCGCGGTTGTTGCGCGCGATCGTGTCGGCGTCGTGGCCGGCCTCGGGCCGGGCCGGCGGCTCGGCGCCGCAGGCGGCGAGCAGGAGCGCGGCGAGCGCGCACAGGGCAGGGATTCGCATGCGGGATTCCAGGCCGGATCAGCCCGGCAGGCTGCGTTTGGCGCGCGCGATGCGCGCCTCGATGTCCTCCGCGCGCAGCGGGTGCGTGCCGGCTTCGAGGCGCGGCTGGCCGGCGTAGGGATGGGCCTCGGCGCGGTAGTGCGCGCGCATGTCGTGTCCGCGCCGGCGCGCGCGCTCGGCGCGCAGGCGCGCGATGTCGATCGGCGCGACCACGACCTTCTCGCCCGGTCCGGGATCGGCCTGGGCCAGGATGCGGCCGTCGAAGTCGACCAGCATCGAGCCGCCCGGCCAGCTGAAGGGCGCGTAGCCTTCGAGCGAAGCGCCCTGGTTGGCGGCCAGCACGTAGGCGGTGTTCTCGATCGCGCGGCTGCGGTTGATCACCGTCCACCAGTCCATCGGCGCGGTCGCGCCCCAGGGGTCCATGTAGGCCGAGACCCGGATCAGCACCTCGGCGCCGTCGAAGGCGAGCTGGCGGATGGTCTCGGGGAACAGCCAGTCGTAGCAGATCGCGGTGCCGATGCGGCCGATCTCGGTGTCGAACACCGGCAGGATGGGCTCGGCATAGCCGGCGATGTCGTGCGGGCTGGCGTGCACCTCCCAGGGAATCCAGGGATTGAGCTTGCGGTACTTGCCCAGCACGCCGCCGGGCCCGATCAGCAGGGTGGTGTTGAACACCGCCTCCGGGTAAGCCGGATCGGCTTCGAGGAAGGTGCCGGTCTGGAGGAAACAGCCGTGCTTGGCGCAGAGCCGCTCGTAGGCCTGGGTGTGTTCGTTCGGCAGCCGCACGGCGAGGCGGTCGCGCAGCTCGCGCACGGTGGCGTAGATCGGCGGGGTATGCGCGAACTCGGGGAAGGCGAGCAGGCGCACGTCGAAGAAGGGTTCGTAGCCGAGGATGGTCTGCTCGGCGATCGCGCACATGCGGCGCACGCGCTCGCCGATGGCGGAGCGGTCGGTCGGGCTGTCGAACGCGGTCTGGCAGGCGGCGGCGTGGTAGGGCGCGATCATGCGGAACCTGGTTGGCGTGGCGTCGAGCCGGCCCGAGGCCGGCCGCTCAGCGCGCCGGCGCCGGCTTCGGCCTGGAGGCGAACACCGGCGTGAAGCGCTCGCGCTCGCCCTGCAGCGAGATGCTCTCGACGTAGTAGTAGTACACCGTGTCCGGCGCGATGCTGGTGTCGTGGAAGGCGTACTGCCGGGGTTCGTCGGTGGTGCCGTGGCCAGGGATGGGGGTCTCGTTGACGCGCTCGAACGGGCCCTCCTCGGTGGGGCCGCGGAACACGTCGTAGCCGAAGTTGTCGACCTCGCTGGCGGTGCTCCAGCGGATCACGTTCTCCAGCACCGCGGGTTGGCTGGCGGTGGCAGGCGCGGCAGGCGCGGCGGGCGCTGGATCGGCCGCGCGATGGCCGCCGTCGGTGGCGCACGCGGTCAGGAACAGGAGGGTCGCAAGGGCGATCAGGCGCACGGCAGGCTCCGGAGGTGGATCGAGTGGGCGGGACGGGGCAGGCGCCGCCGCGCACCGCGGCTGCGGCGGACACGGTAGCAAGCGCGCTGCATCCTACCCCAAGCCCGGTGCGGCGAAGGTGGAGGGTAGGCGCGCGCGGCGGGCAGCGCGCACGGGTATCGTGGCGGCGTCCGAAGCAGGGGAACGAGGCGCCGGTGGGGATGGCAGAGACGATCCTGCGGGTGGCTGGGCGAACGCTGCCGCTGGCCCTGCTGCTCGCGGCCTGCGGCGCGCCCGACCCGCGGCCGGCCGCGACCCGCGCCATGGCCGAGCGGCTCGAAGCCCTGGCCCACGCGCAGGAAACGGCCGCTTCGCCCTTCCTGCCCGAGGCACTGGTGCGTCGCTATGCCGCGATTCCCGCGCCGCCGGATCTGCGCAGCCGCGTCCTGCTCCAGGTGCGCCTGGCCCAGGCGTTGCTGGCCGCCGGCGACACCGGCGCGGCGATCGCCGAGCTCGATGCCGCGCGGGAAACGGTCGATGCGAGTGCCCTGACCATGCCGGCGGGCTTCGATGACGAGCTCGACAGCCTCAGGGCGATCGCCAACCTGCGCCTGGCCGAACAGCTCAACTGCATCGGCAACCACAGCGCGCAGGCCTGCATCCTGCCGCTCGAAGGCGCCGCGCTGCACCGCTGGACCGAAGGCGCGGAACGCGCGCTCGCGCTCTACGGCGAATTGCTCGCGCGCCGCCCCGACGACCTCGGCGCGCGCTGGCTCATGAACCTTTCCGCCATGGCCCTGGGCCGCCATCCCGAGGCCGTGCCCGAGCCCTGGCGCATCGCGCCCGAACGCTTCGAGGCGGGGGCGGCCTTCCCCGCCTTCCGCGACGTGGCGATGGAGCGCGGCATCGGCATCGACGCGGCCTCCGGCGGCGTGGTCATGGAGGACTTCGACCGCGATGGCCGGCTCGACCTGCTGGTCTCGTCCTGGGGCCTGCGCGATCCGCTGCGCAGCTTCCGCGGCAGCGGCGAGGGCAGGTTCATCGAGCGCTCGCACGAGGACGGACTGGCGGGGCTCACCGGCGGGCTCAACCTGCTCAGCGCCGACGTCGACAACGATGGCTGGATCGACGCGCTGGTGCTGCGCGGGGCCTGGCTGGGCGCGGCCGGCGCGCAGCCCAACTCGCTGCTGCGCAATCGCGCGGGCCGCGGCTTCGAGGACGTGACCCTCGCCGCCGGTCTGGAGGGCGAGTTCCCGACCCAGGCCGGCGCCTTCGGCGATTTCGACGCGGACGGCTGGATCGACCTGTTCGTCGGCAACGAGGGCACCTTCGCGCGCGACACCGCCAGCCGCCTCTACCGCAACCTCGGCGATGGCCGCTTCGAGGAGGTTTCGGCCGCCGCGGGCGTGGAGATCCGCGGCTTCGTCAAGGCCGCGCTGTGGGTCGACCTGACCGAGGACGGCCTGCCGGAGCTGGTGGTTTCGCGCCTCGATGGTCCCAACCACGTCTTCCTCAACCGCGGACCGGGCGCTGCGCCGCGCTTCGTGGACGTGGCCGGGGCCTGGGGGCTGCAGCGGCCGCTGGGCGGCTTCTCGCTCTGCGCCTTCGACTACGACAACGATGGGCGGCAGGATCTGTTCGCCTTCAGCAGCCCAGCCGATTTCGCCGGCGCACGCGGCGAGGATTACGTGGCCGATTACCTCGGACTGCCCGCGCGCGGCGAGCCGGGCCGGGTCTACCGCAATCGCGGCGAGGGCCGCTTCGACGAGGTCTCCGCCGCGCTGGGCCTGGACCAGGCCCTGCTGGTCATGGGCTTGACCGCGGCCGACCTCGACGCCGACGGCTATCTGGACCTTTACCTGGGCACCGGCGCGCCGGACTTCCGCGCCCTGGTGCCGAACCGGCTGCTGCGCAACCGCGACGGCGAACGCTTCGAGGACGCGACCGCGGCCGCGCGCCTCGGCCATTTGCAGAAGGGACACGGCATCGCCGCCGGCGACCTCGACCAGGACGGCGACCTTGACCTCTACGCGGTGCTGGGCGGGGCCTACCCCGGCGATACCTATCCCAACGCCCTGTTCGAACACCCGGGTCCGGCCGGTGCCTGGGTCGGGCTGGAGCTGGAGGGCAGCCCGGCCAACCGCGCCGCGATCGGGGCGCGCATCGCCCTGCACCTGGCCACGCCGCGCGGCCCGCGGACCCTGCACCGCAGCGTGGGCGCGACCTGCAGCTTCGGCACCAGCCCGCTGCGCCTGCACATCGGTCTGGGCGACGCCCACGCGATCGAGGCGGTGGAGGTGCAGTGGCCGGGTTCCACGCGGCGCGAACGCCTGCCCGGGCCCGCGCCTGGCCGGCACTGGCGGCTGCGTCAGGGCGAGGCCGGTTTCCGTCCCGCGCCCTGAGCCGGGCTCGGCCAGCCCTGCACCCGGGCCAGGGCCTCCAGTTCGGCGCTCGACTCCGGCGCACCCTGCAGCGTGCGCCGCGCCCGCTCGGGCTCGCCCAGCGCCAGCTGCAGCCGCACCAGCTCCAGCCGCCAGGCCGCGTCCCAGGGCGCGAGGTGGACCGCCTCGCCCAGCGCGGTCTCGGCCTCGCGGGCCTGGTCGCGGCGCTGGGCGAGTCGCGCCGCGAGGTAGTGGAAGCGCGCGAAGTCGGGACGGCGGCCCAGGCCCTCATCCAGCAGGGCGCGCGCCGCCTCGGCCTGGTCGCGGCGCAGGGCCAGCTCGACCAGGCTGGCGCGCGCGCCGGGATTGTCCGGGTCCTGCGCGAGCACGCGGCGGAACAGATCCTCGGCGACCGCGCGCAGGCCATGCTCATCGGCCAGCACCGCGGCGCGCAGGCGGTCCTCGGCGCTGGCCTCCGGCCTTGCGCCGAGCCGCGCCAGGCTGCGCGCGGCCTCCGAGTGGCGGCCGGCGCGCAGCTCCAGCACCACCCGCCGTCGCAGCAGGCTCAGCGCCTCGGTCTCGCCCTGCAGGCGATCCAGGGCGGCGAGGGCCTGATCCACCGGCGCCTCCTCGGCCCGCACCCGCTCCGCATCGCGGAAGCGCTGCAGCGCTTCGCTCGCGAGATCGGCCCGCGCCTGCGCGCGCGCCAGTCGCGCGACCAGGTAGTGGGCCTGGGCATCGAGCGGATCCTCCGTCGCCGCCCGCCGCGCAAGGTCCAGTGCGGCGTCCGCCTGGCCGGCGCTCTCGGCCAGGCGGGCCAGGGCCAGGGCCATGCCCGGTCGCGCCGCCGCCGCC
>JANJTY010000672.1 GCA_024710865.1 Lysobacteraceae bacterium
GCCGCTTCCTGCATGCGGCCTTCTACGTCGGCTCGAAGGACTTCTACCGCTGGCTGCGCGAGCTGCCGCCGGAGCGCGAGCGCGCCATCGGCATGACCCGCGTCTCGCACATCAACGAGCTGTACGGCGGGCGCGAGGCGCTGGAACGCCTGCAGCGGCGCGATGCGCGCTTCTTCAACACCTGCATGATGACGACCCTGTTCGGCGCCGCGGTGTCGGACGGCCTGGACGACGGCCGCGTGGTTTCCGGCGTCGGCGGCCAGTACAACTTCGTCGCCATGGGCCATGCCCTGGAGGAAGGGCGCTCGGTGCTGATGTTCCGCGCCAGCCGCGACAACGGTTCGGGGCCGGCTTCGAACATCGTGTTCAACTACGGCCACGTGACCATCCCGCGCCACTTGCGCGACCTTGCGATCACCGAATACGGCATCGCCGACCTGCGCGACCGCTCGGACGAGGACTGCGTCAAGGCCATGCTGGCGATCAGCGACGCCCGCTTCGTCGACGCGCTGGCGGCGCAGGCCCAGGCGGCGGGCAAGCTGGCGCGCGACTTCACCATCCCGCACGCCTGGCGCGGCAACACGCCCGAGCGCCTCACCGCCCGGCTCAAGCCCTACAGGCAGATGGGCCTGCTGCCCGACTACCCGCTTGGCAGCGATTTCACCGAGGTCGAGCAGCGCCTGGTGCGGGCCCTGCAGTGGCTCAAGGCGCAGACCGCGAGCCGCAGCGGCAAGCTGCGCCTGCTGCTGTCGGCCCTGCGCGCGGCACCCTCGTCCGACCGCGAAGCGCTTGCGCGCATGGGCCTGGATGCGCCCGCCGGGCTTAGGCAGCGGCTGCTGGCGGGAGCGGTTTCGCTCGGCTTGCGCGCCACGGCCTGAGATCGGGGCCAGCGCCGGCGCGCAGGCGCAGGACTGCGATCGGCTGAACGGACTTGAAACCGGTGCCGGCCGAATCGCGCGCCCCGCTCCAACCCCTCACGCCGAACCCACGGCGCAGGCGTATCGTTGTCAGTGCCGGCCGCCCCGGCCCGGGCGGCGGGCGCACGCTGGAGACACCGCCATGAACGCCATGCCGCTTCGCTTCCTGGTTTGCACCGTCCTGCTACTCGGCCTTTGCGCCTGCGCGAGCACCGGCTCCCGCCTGCCGCCGGGTCCCAACCAGTCGACCTCGACCCAGCAGCTCGATACCGAGCGCATCGCCTATGTCGAGTCGGTCGCCCGCCGCCGCGGCGTGCTGGTGCAGTGGGTCAACCCGCCCACCATCCGCCGCGACCGGTCCGACTGAGCGGACGCGCGCTCGGGACCGCTAGAGCGCCAGCGCCCGCTCCACCACCCGTTCGACGCTCAGCCCGAAGTGCGCGAAGAGCCGGTCCGCCGGGGCCGAGGCACCGAAGCGGTCGATGCCGATCACGGCCCCATCCAGGCCGACATAGCGGTACCAGAAACCGGTGATGCCGGCTTCGATCGCCACGCGCTTGCGGCACCAGGACGGCAGCACGCCCTCGCGCCACTCCAGCGGCTGGCGCTCGAAGGCCTCGACGCAGGGCATGGAGACCACGCGCACCGCCAGGCCGCGCTGCTCCAGCACGCGCATCGCCTCCATCGCGAGGCCAACCTCCGACCCCGTCGCGATGAGGATCAGGTCGAAGCGGGTCGAGGCCGGATCGGACAGCACGTAGCCGCCGCGCGCGATGTCGCCGACCTGCGCGGCGGTGCGCAGCTGGTGCGGCAGGTTCTGGCGCGAGAACACCAGGCAACTCGGACCGTCGCGGCGCTCGATCGCAGCCTTCCAGGCCACCGCCGATTCAACCGCGTCGCAGGGCCGCCAGACGTCGTTGTTGGGGATGTGGCGCAGGCTGGCGAGGTGCTCGACCGGCTGGTGGGTCGGACCGTCCTCGCCCAGGCCGATGGAGTCGTGGGTGTAGACGTGGATCACCGGCGCCGGGATCAGGGCGCCCATGCGCACCGCGTTGCGGGCGTAATCGGAAAACACCAGGAAGGTGGCGTCGTAGGGCCGGAAGCCGCCGTGCAGGGCCAGGCCGTTGGCGATCGCGCTCATGCCGAACTCGCGTACGCCGTAGTGCACGTAGTTCGAATCCGGCGCGAAGCGGTTGATGTCCTTCGAACCCTTCCAGATCGTGAGGTTGGAGTGGGCGAGGTCGGCCGAGCCGCCGATCAGCTCGGGCAGGTGCGGGCCGAAGGCCTCCAGCGCCATCTGCGAGGCCTTGCGCGAGGCCACCACCGGGCCGTCGGCCTGCAGCTTGGCGATGTAGGCCTCGGCGATGTCGGCGAAGTCGGTCGGCAGCTCGCCGCGCAGGCGGCGCGAGAACTCCGCGGCCAGTCCGGGATAGAGCTCGGCGTAGCGCGCCAGCAGGCGGTTCCACTGCTCGTGCTTGACGATGCCGGCATTGCGCGCGCGCCAGCCGGCATAGATCGATTCGGGCACCTCGAAGGGCGCGTGGCTCCAGCCGAGGTGGGCACGGGCGGCGGCGACCTCGTCCTTGCCCAGCGGCGCGCCGTGGGTGGACTCGCTGCCCTGCTTGTTGGGCGCGCCGAAGCCGATCACGGTCCTGCAGCAGATCAGGGTGGGGCGCTCCTCGTCCGCCTGCGCGGTGCGGATGGCCTGGGCGATCTCGTCCGGATCGTGGCCGTCGACGTTGCGGATCACCTGCCAGCCATAGGCGGCGAAGCGCGCCGGGGTATCGTCGCTGAACCAGCCGCCGACCTGGCCGTCGATCGAGATGTTGTTGTCGTCGTAGAAGGCGATCAGCTTGCCCAGCTTCCAGGTGCCGGCGAGCGAGCAGGCCTCGTGCGATACGCCCTCCATCAGGCAGCCGTCGCCGAGGAAGACCCACGTGGTGTGGTTCACCAGCTCGAACTCGGGGCGGTTGAAGCGGGCCGCGAGCAGCTTCTCGGCCAGGGCCATGCCGACCGCATTGGCGATGCCCTGCCCGAGCGGGCCGGTGGTGGTCTCCACGCCCGGGGTCTCGTGCGCCTCGGGGTGACCGGGCGTCTTCGAGTGCAGCTGGCGGAAGCGCTTGAGTTCGTCCAGCGGCAGGTCATAACCGGACAGGTGCAGCAGCGCATAGAGCAGCATCGAGCCGTGCCCGTTCGAGAGCACGAAGCGGTCGCGGTCCGGCCAGGAGGGATCGGCCGGGTCGTGCACCAGGAAATCGTTCCACAGCACCTCGGCGATATCGGCCATGCCCATGGGCATGCCCGGGTGACCGGACTTGGCGGCCTCGACCGCATCGATGGCGAGGAAACGGACGGCGTTGGCGAGTTCGCGGCGGCTGGGCGTCGGCATGGGGCTCGGCTGGACTGGCGATCGGGATGGCCGCGCTGCGGCAGCGCGGGGCGCCATTGTCCCCGAAGCGGCGTCCGCTGTCGCGGCGCAGCAGGATCGATCCGGTATGCTGGCGCGAGTGCGGAGAACGGAATCGCACCGATGCTGATCGAAGAGCGCACGCTGCCGGTCGAACGGGTCCGCCTGGGCATGTTCGTCTGCCGCCTCGACCGCCCCTGGGAGGGCACGCCTTTTCCGCTGCAGGGCTTCCTGATCGAGGACACGGCACAGATCGAGCTGCTGCGCGGCCTCTGCGCGCACGTGGTGATCGACGCGGTGCAGAGCCGGGCCGAGCCTGCGACGGCGCGTCCGCCGCAACCCGAGGAGGCCCCGCTGCGCCCGGCCAGTCTCCGCGAGGCCCTCGGCCCCTGGGTCGGTCGGGTCCAGTACCGCGACAGCGTCGAACTGCGCCAGGAGCTGCCGCAGGCGCGCCTCGCGCAGGCGCAGCTGCACGCCTTCATCGGGCACGTTCTGGACGACCTGCGCCGCGGCAATGGCTTCCGCATCGCCGACGTGGAGGCGGCAGTGCTGCCGGTTGTGGAAAGCGTGCTGCGCTCGGCCGACGCCATGTTCTGGCTCAACTGCCTGCGCCAGCGCGGCGCCTACGAGTACAGCCACGCGCTCAATTGCACCGCCCTGGCGGTCGCATTCGGGCGCCACCTGGGCTTTCCTGCCGACAAGCTCAAGTGTCTCGCCAGCGGCGGCCTGCTGCTCGATCTGGGCAAGGCGCAGCTGCCGGACGCGATCATCGCCCACCCCGGCCCGCTGGACCGGGAAAAGCTCGCCCTGGTCCGCCGCCATGTCGAGTACAGCCTGGATCTGCTGCGCCAGAGCGGCAACGCCAGCAGCGAAGTGGTGGCGATGGTGGAGATGCACCACGAGCGGCACGACGGCTCGGGTTACCCCAAGGGCCTGGCGGGCGGCGCGATTCCGGTCTACGGCCGCCTCGCGGGACTGGTGGACAGCTTCGACGCCATGACCAGCGAGCGCCCGTTCCAGCGCGGCATCGCCCACCACGAAGCCCTGCAGCAGCTCTACCGCAGCCGCGACGTGCTGTTCCAGGCCGAGCTGGTCGAGCAATTCATCCAGTGCATCGGCGTCTATCCCACCGGTTCGTTGGTCGAGCTTTCGAGCGGCGAGGTGGCGATCGTGATGGCGCAGAACCGCAGTCGCCACCTGCGCCCGCGGGTGATGGTGCTGACCACGCCGGACAAGCTGCTGGCAGAGGACTTCCGCGAGCTGGACCTGGCCCGGCTGGCCGATGCCGCCCTGCGCATCGCGCACACCCTGCCGACCGGCGCCTACGGCCTCGATCCCACTGAACTCTACCTGTGACCCGCACGGCCGCATGCTGACCCGCGCCGCGTTGCTCGACCGCCTCGCCACCGCGGCTCAGGAGCCGGGGCCGCGAGGCGCAGTGCTGGTGTTGCGCGTGCTGCAGCAGCGCGACTTCCGCATCGACTTCGGCTACGACCTCGCCGAGCGCGCCGGGCTGGCGCTGGAGCGTTTGCTCGCCTCGGTGCTGCGTCCGCATGATCTCGCGGCGCGCCTCGGCGACGACAGCTTCGCCCTGTTCCTGCCCCGCCTCGCCAACGCCAACCATGCCCTGCTCGCCGTCAACCGCCTGGTGCGCGCACTGCGCGACGAACTGCGCGTGGACGGCAGCATCCTCTCGAGCGAAGTCGCGCTCGGCCTGTGCGAAATCGTCGACGACGGCGCAGGCGCGGCCGAGCTGCTGCGCCGCGCCGATCTGGCCTCGGCCCAGGCCCAGCGCAGCGGCCAGACCCTGGTGCGCTGGGCCAGCGGCCGCGTGTCCGGCACCATCCCGCTGCAGGATCTGCGCGAGGCGGTCGGTGGCGGCGAACTGGCGGTCTGGCTGCAGCCGATCTGGGACCTGCGCCGGCAACGGGTGGTCGGGGCCGAGTCGCTGGCGCGCTGGGCCAGCCCGCGCCATGGCTGGGTCAGCCCGGAGGTGTTCGTGCCCATGGCCGAGCAGGGTGGCCTGATCGGCGACTTCACCCGCTGGAGCCTCAACGCCAGCCTGCGCCTCTGTGCCGAGGCGCGCCTGCATCAGCCCGACCTGCAGGTGGCGGTGAACATCTCGCCGCGCATCTTCGCCGAGGACGATGTGGTCGAGCAGGTGCTGGCGGCGCTGCGCCTGTGGAGCGTACCGCCGGCCGCCGTCGTGCTTGAAGTGACCGAAAGCGCGGTGATGGAGGATCCGCACCGCAGCGGCCGCATGCTGCAGCGCTTGCACGAGGCCGGCCTGGGCGTGGCGATCGACGACTTCGGCACGGGCTACTCGTCCTTCGCCTACCTGCGCCAGTTCCCCGCCACCGAACTCAAGATCGACCAGGGCTTCGTGCGCGCCCTGCGCAGCGAGGCGCGCTCGCTGCAGCTGGTGCGCTCGATGATCGACCTTGCCCACCACCTCGGCATCACCGTGGTCGCCGAGGGCGTCGAGGACGCGGAAACGCTGCAGATCCTGGCCGGACTCGGCTGCGACCTGGCGCAGGGCTTCCACATCCGCCCTCCGCAGCCGGCCGAGGACTTCATCGCGACGCTGACGGCGCCGCTTCCGGCCGGAGCCTGAGCCGACGCGAACGACCGGGCGCGCGGCGGTTCGCCGCGCTTCGCTTCCAGGCTCCGTCGTACTGCCCGGCTCAGGGAGCGCCAGTGGCGTCAGCGAGCGTATCCGCCAACCCGCGCGCGCGCCGGAGGATCGGGGCCTGGGCGTGCAGCGCCGCCTCCAGAATGGCGAGGGCGGGCAACAGCTCCGCCCGCACGGACTGCGGATCGCGGTCCGATCGCTCGAGATCCAGCCGTTCCACCGTCAGTTCGGCGCGCAGCGGGTGCGTCGCCGGCAGCGGCGCCAGGCTGGCCTCGGCCGCGCGCAGGGCGAGCACGGCCTCGGCCCCGCGTCCGCGCGCCTGCGCCAGCGCGGCGCGGGTGCGCTCGAGCGCAGCGCGCGAGGTGGGGAACAGGTTGACGTGCAGGGCGGCCTGCTGCGCGGCGTCCAGTTCGACCGCAGCGGTGTCGGCCTGCCCCTTGGCCAGCAGCACGCGCGCCAGCAGGACGCGCGAGCCGATGCTCTCGGCGTGGCCCTCGCCGAGCTGAGCGAGGCGCCACGCCAGCGCCTCGCGGACCAGATCCTCGGCCTCGTCCAGCGGCCCTGTCGGGAGCAGGACGCGGGCAAGGTTATGCCGTGCCCGTGCCACCGACGCATGCGTCTCGCCCCAGTGCGCCAGGCGCAGCGCCAGCGAACGGCGGAAGAGGGGTTCGGCCGCGGCGTGCTCGCCACGGTCCTCCAGGGCGGAGGCCAGGTTGTTGAGCGCGACCGCGGTGCCGATGCCCTCCTCGTCCTGCAGGCCGCGTTCGATCGACAGACTGGCGCGGTAGTGCACGATCGCCTCGGCAAAGCGCCCGAGGTCGTGCAACAGTGCGCCCAGCTCGTTGTGCGCGCTGGCCACCGGCACGGTGTTCTCCCCATGCAGCCGGCGGCGCAACTCCAGCACCCGTCCGGCCAGCGCCAGGGCCTCGTCCATCCGGCCCTGGTCGCGGCGCAGCCTCTGCAGCTGCTGCAGGCCGTTGAGGATGCGCGGATGCTCCGGTCCGAAGTGGGCGGTCTTGATCGCCTGCGCCCGCTCGAACAGCTGCGCCGCCCGTTCCAGCTGGCCGCGCGCGCGCGCCACCAAGCCAAGGTTGTGCAGGGTTGCCGCGGTGGCCTCGTGCTCCGGTCCCAGCGCAGCCTCGCGCAGCGCCAGCGCGCGCCCGAGCTCGGCCTCGGCCTCGTCCAGACGCGAGGCACTGTGCAGCACCATGCCGAGGGTGTTGTGCACCTGCCCGAGCTCGGCGGGCGCGTCGGAGCGCTCGCGCTGCACCAGCGCCAACGCTTCGCGCGCGTGCGTCTCGGCCTCGGCATGGCGATCGGCCAGCCAGTGCGCATGCGCCAGCGCGTCGAGCAGGGCCACCCGCTCCTGCACGCTGCTGCCTTGGTCGAGCAGGCGTTGCGCGGTGCCGAACAGGGCAAGGCTGGGCTCGGGCAGGCCGATGCGGTGGTAGATCCAGCCCAGGGTCGTGGCCAGGCGACGGCGCAGCTCGGGGCGATCCTGCAGGCGCGCATCGAGTTCGTCGCGCGCGCCGTCGAGCAGCTCGCGCGCGGTCAGGTCAGGGCGCCCGCCGCCGGCCGGATCGGCCGCGTCGAAGATGGAGGTGAGGAAGGCGATCACCTCGGCGCTCGTCTCGGCCTCATGCCGCGCCAGGTGCTCGGCCGCCAGGGCGCGATCGCGCTGTTCCACCACGCTCCACAGGAAGGCCGCGACGGTCAGAACGAAGCCCGCGGCCACCGCGACCTCGATCCAGTGCCGCTGCAGGTAGCGCAGCAGCCGGTAGCCGCGGGTCTGGGCACGCGCCCGCACTGGGCGGCGTTCGAGGTAGCGCCGCACGTCATCGGCCAGGGCGTGGGCGGATTCGTAGCGCGCCCGGGGATCCGGTTGCGTGGCCCGCGCCACGATCGCGGCAAGGTCGGCGGGCAGCGCCGCCGCGGTCGGCCCCGAACCCGGCAGGTGCGGCTCCGGCGGAGCGGTTCCCGACTCCCCGCCGGCCCGGTCGAGCAGCAGCGACTCGATGATCCGCCCGAGCGCGAACAGGTCGCTCGCGGTGTCGAGCGGCTCGCCGCGCTTCTGCTCCGGGCTGGCATACCGCGGCGTGAGGTAGTGGCCGGCTTCCACCGCGCGCCGGGCCGCGGGGTCGATCAGACGCGCGATGCCGAAGTCCAGCACCGCCGGCGATCCGTCCGGACGCACCAGCACATTGGAGGGCTTGAGGTCGCAGTGCAGCACCAGACGCGCGTGCGCGAAGGCCAGGGTGCGGCAGAGCCGGATGAACAGCTCCAGTCGCTCGCGCCGGGGGCGCGAATGCGCCCAGCGGTCGATGCGCTCGCCC
>JANJTY010000693.1 GCA_024710865.1 Lysobacteraceae bacterium
GCCCCGCCGCGGACTTCGCCGCACCGTCCGATGCCGAGGCTGACAGCCACTGGCAGCCGCTCGCACGCCTGCTGCGCGCTCACGCCGCGCAATTCGGCGCCGGCATCGCGCCGCTCGCCGCCACCCGCCGCGGCACCGCGCCCGCACCGCAATCGCTGCGCCAGGCCGAAAGCCTTGCCGCCCGCGGGCAATGGCTGGGCGCACTCGAAGCATGGTCCGCCGCGCTCGCGAGTCCGGTCGCGGCCGAACGCGAGCAGGCCTTCGCCGGGCGCATCACCGCGCTGCGCCAGCTGGGCGAGGACAACATCGCCGAACGCCTGCTGCGCCAGCGCATGTTGCACGACGCCGACCCCGCGGCCCGGCGCGGCGCGCGCGAGATGCTGATCGCGCTGCATCGCGCGGCGGCCGACCTCGACGCCGAGCAGGCGACCCGCGCCGCCGCCCTGCTGCGCGAGGGCGAGCGCGACGCCGTCGAACTCGTCTCCGCGCTGGCGACGAACCTGCTCGACAACGGCGAACCGGACCTCGCGCTGATGGCCGGCCTGCTGCTGCCGCGCCGCGAACGCCCGCTCGAAACCATGCTGCGCGCCGCGCATGCCGAGCAGTGGTGGGCGGTGTTCGACGCGCTCATCGGCGACCTGCCCGACCCGCAGCGCCAGGCCTTCTGGCGCGCCCAGCGCGCGCTCGGCGAAGGCCGCCTCGCCGACGCCGAAGCCGACTTCACCCACGCCGGCAGCGAAGGCGCAGCCTTCGCGGCGCACCTCGCCCGTGCCCGCAGCATCCGCAAGGCACTGCATGGCGACGACGCCACTGCCGCACGGGCGCTGGCCGACTGGGCCGAGTGGCAGGCGAGCCACCCCGGCCCGCGCCGCTGGCAGGATGCCTCCCACCTTGCGAGCGATTTCGCCGGCGCGCAGGCGCTCCATTCGATCGATCGCGACCTCGGCTTCACCGCCTTCCGTACCGAGCCCGAACGGCCGCTGCGCCTGCGCGTCGCCGGCCCGGCGAAGCTGCGCATCGAGGCGCGGCCGCTGCACCCGGCCGGCAGCGCAGGCCGCGTCGACGGCTGGCTGCGGGTGCGCGAGGCCGGGCACCAGACCGGGCAAGAGTGGCTCGCGCCGATCACCTCGAACGCCGCCACGCCCGGGCTCACGATCGTCGGCCGCCCCCAGGCGGCCGCGGGACGTGCAGTCGTGCAGGAGATCGAAGTCGGCCCCGGCTGGCACGACCTCTCCGCCGACGGCGGCGACCGTGCGCTGCTCGTGCGCGTCGCGATCGACGAAGCCGCCCTGCCGCTGCCGCTGCCGCTGCTGCCGCGCCTGACGCCCGACACGGCCACCGCGCGCGCCACGGGTCCGGGAGTCGGCGTGCAGGATCCGCTGCGTTGGCCGGCGCCCTGCATCGACTGCTCGACGCTGCTCGACGTGCGTCCCGGCGAGGCGCCGCAGCACGTGCGGCTTGCGCGCAATCTCATCGACGCGAACCCCGCCACGCTCGCCGAGCCCGCCCTGCCCCTCCTGCCGTCGGCAACCGCGCCGGACAGCGCCGGCAGCGATGCAGCCCTGCGCGCCGCCGGTGACTGGCAGGCGCTGCTCGCATGGCCGGCCGAACGCTCCGACGCCGCGCTGCGCGAGCGCCTCACCAGCCTCGCGTGGCTCGCCGAACGTCAGCCCGAACAGCAACGCGCCGCCCTCGCGCTTGCCGAGGACATCCTGCACGCGCATCCGACCGTGCCGGGCTTGTCCGCGCTGGTCGCCCGCATCGCGCGCGACGCCGTGTGGACGCCGCTCGACAGCGTCACGGCCAGCGCCGGCCTGCGTTCGCGTGAAATCGCCGGCTGGGACCCGGAATCGCCCGCACTGCGCGTACGTCGCGCCCTGCTCGCCCCCGCCGCCACTGACGAACGCCTGCTCTCGGGCGCCAACCGCCTCGTCGTATCCACCAAGGACGCCGCGCCGACGCGCATCGAAGTCGCGCTCTCGGCCGAAGACGCCGGCGCGCTGCCGCCGCAGGCGATGACCGCCTTGCTGCAGATCGACGAGGCCGCACCGCTGCCCTTCGTGCTCGAGCCCGGCCGCAGCACGGCACACCGCATCGCGATCCCGGCCGGCGCCCACACGCTGCGGGCGTGGATCGCGCAACCGCTTGCGGACCAGTTCCTGCGCGTGCGCCTGTTCGAGCCGGGCCGCCGCAGCTTCGCCGACCGCACCGAACGCTTCTACCACGTCGCGACGCGCGCCGAGCCGCTGCGCGTAGCGGTCGACGGCCCGGCGTGGCTGCGCATCGACGAATGGGTGGATGGCCGCAGCGAGAGCCGCTACCGGCGCGTCGACGCGGGCTGGCAGGAGATCGTGCTGCCGCCCGCCGACGGCCGTGCCGAATCGCTCTACCGCCTGCACCTGCGCAGCCTCGACCCCGGCCGCCCGCGCAGCGAACCGCGTACCCACGACGCCGAACCGCAGCCGGTGCCGCCGCCCGCAGTGACGATCGCCGACCGCCCCGCCGGCAGCGGCATCGCCTTCCACGACCACTTCCCGCTCGGCGGCCAGGAGGACGGCACGTGGAGCCTGAGCCTCGCAAGGCGCGACCGCCTGTACGGCTTCGAGGACAGCACCGGCGCGACGCGGCGTCCGCCGGGCGACACGCCGCAGGAGCACGAGCGCTTCACCGAGCTCGCGGCCACGCACCGCTACTTCGCCGAAAGCTGGAACACCCACCCCCGCGGCGACCTGCTCGTGCGCGAGCGCGAAGGCGGCGGGCCGACGCTGGGCCTGCGCGGCGCCGCGACCACCGCGCCGGCCTGGACCCACTGGAACTTCCACGCCGAAGGCAGCGTGTTCGCGCAGAGTCCCGCCAACAACGACACCCTCGAAACCTCGTGGGGCCTGCGCGCGAGCGCGACGCACCTCTTCGCCTTCACCCCGCGCGTGACGATGCAGCCACGCATCTCGCTCTTCTGGCGCGGCCAGAGCCTCGGCAGCAACCGCTTTTTCGCCGCCGGACGCATCGACCAGGACCTCTACAGCCCCTATCGCGACCGCCACCCGCGCGGACTGGAAGTGGCCGATACCCTCACGTGGCGCCCGTGGCTGGACACCGAGCTGTACGCCGGCGCGGGCGTCACGACCAACCCCGACATCAACCCGCTGAAGTCGCCCGACCACCTCTCGGGCCGCCTCGGCTGGCGGCAGCTGCTCGGCCCGCTGCGTTTCGACGCCAACTGGGACGGCCGCCAGTACTTCGAGGACAGCCAGCGCGCCGACGACTCCACCGGCGGCTCGCTGAACCTCGAAGTCGGCTGGGAACACTGGCTGCCGCGCCGCGAACGCCTCGAGCTGGGCCTCACGCTGCGCCGCGACCTCGCGCGCGACCGCAACCTGTTCGGTCTCGAACTCACCTGGCACTTCGGCAACGGCCGCGGCTACCGCGACTTCCGCCCGGGCGAGATCGACTTCCGCGACCTGCGCGAGCGCCGCGCGCCGCAGGACCACAACAACCGCATGCGAGACGAACCGTGATCGCCTGGCAACGCCTGATCGCTGCCCTGCCGCCGCACCAGCGCAAGCTCGAACGGCGCGTGCTCGACGCCTTCGCCGCCGAGCACCTGCGCTGGCTCGCCGCACGCCGCCGCCAGGGCATCCGTCCACCCGAGGGGGAGTCTTCCCTGCCGCTCCCCGCCTGCCTCGCCGTCTCGTTCCCCGCCGGCCAGCCCGCCTTCGCCGAGCTGCGCCAGCGCCACGCCCGCTTCCTGCACGACCTCGGGCTCGCCGC
>JANJTY010000023.1 GCA_024710865.1 Lysobacteraceae bacterium
CGAGAGCGCACTGCGCCACTGCCCGAACGTGATCGTGGTCGATGATGGATCGACCGACGCCACGGTCGAACGCATCGCCGACCTGCCGGTGCAGCTGATCCGTCACGCCGAACGGTGCGGCACGGGCGAGAGCCTGCGCGACGGCTTCCGTGCCGCGGTCGCCGCCGGCGTCGACGGCGTGCTGACCATGGACGGCGACGGCCAGCACGCCGCCGCCGACATCCCGCGCCTGCTCGCCGCCGCGGCCGCCTATCCCGACCACATCGTGATCGGCGCGCGGCTGCAGAAGCGCGCGCGGCAGCCGGCCTACCGCCGGCTCGCCAACGAGTTCGGCGACTGGGGCATCGCCTGGGCCACCGGCTACCGCATCGCGGATACCCAGAGCGGCCAGCGCTACTACCCGATCGAGGTGGCCGCGCTGCAGATCGAAACCGAGGGCTTCGTGTACGAGGCCGAGATCCTGATCCAGGCCGCGCGGCAGCTCGGCACGCGCTGCGTCTCGGTGCCGATCGAATCGCGCTACGCCGGTCCGGGTCTTGGCGAGAAACTGCGCCGCAGCCACTTCCGCCCGCTCACCGACCTCTACCGCATCACATCGCACGTGGTCGGGCGGGTCTGGACCTATGGCCGCGTCATCCCGCGCTACGTCGAGGCGCGCCGCAGCCGCGCCCTGGTCTGGGCGCCCGAGTCCGGCGTGGACGAGCCCGATCTGCACGTCGAGCCGACGCGGGCCGATGCAGCCTGAGCGCATGGCACTCGGCGGCGCCCGCACCCGCGTAGCCCGGACAAGCGCGCAGCGCGCATCCGCGACGGGCGCGTCCGCCGGCCGACGTGCAGGCCTCAGCCAACCGATTTCCCGGATGCGCGGCCCCGTGGCCCGCGCATCCGCGCCAGGAGAAACCCGCGAATGACCACCCACTTCGATGCGATCGTGCTCGGCGGCGGCCTCGCCGGCCTGAGCCTGGCCCTGCAGCTGCGCCAGCGCTTCCCGGATTTCCGCATCCTGGTGCTGGAGCGCCGCCCGCATCCGCTGCCGGTGGCGGCGCACAAGGTGGGCGAGTCCACGGTCGAGATCGGCGCGCACTACTTCGCCGACACCTTGGGCCTGCGCCAGCACCTCGAATCCGAGCACATCCGCAAGTTCGGTTTCCGCTTCTTCTTCTCCGAGGGCCGGCGCGACCTCGACGGCGTCACCGAGCTCGGCGTGCGGCGGGTGCTGCCGACGCCGGCCTGGCAGATCGACCGCGGCATCTTCGAGAACCACCTGGGCGAGGAAGCGCTGCGACGCGGGATCGATTTCCGCCACGGCGCGGTCGTGCGCGACTTCGCGATCGAAACCGGCGCCACGCCGCACCGCGTGGCGTTCGAGCACGGCGGGACGAAGCATGAGGCCAGCGCCGACTGGCTGCTGGATGCCTCCGGCCGTGCCGGCCTGATCAAGCGCCGCCTCGGCCTGGCGCAGGACAACGACCACCACGCGCATGCCGTGTGGTTCCGGCTCGATGCGCGTCTGCCGATCGACGACTGGTGCGACAACGCCGACTGGCGCGGCCAGTGCGATCCGCCCGAGCGCTGGCGTTCGACCAACCACCTGGTCGGTCCGGGCTACTGGGTCTGGCTGATTCCGCTTTCGTCCGGCGCGCACTCGGTCGGCATCGTGGCCGACAGCGCGATGCACCCGCTGGAGACGATGAACAGCTTCGAGCGCGCGCTGGACTGGCTGCGCCGCTACCAGCCGCTGCTGGCCGAACACGTCGAGGCGCAGCGCGGGCGGCTGCTGGATTTCGCCTTCTTCCGCAAGTTCTCCTACCGCTGCAAGCAGCTGTTCTCGGCCGACCGCTGGGCACTGACCGGCGAGGCCGGCGTATTCCTCGATCCCTTCTACTCGCCCGGCAGCGACTTCATCGCGATCGCCAACACCTACATCGTCGAGCTGATCGCGCGGAAGCAGGAAGGCGCCTCGCTCGCGCCCTATGCGCGCCTGTACGAGCAGGTGTTCCAGTCCTTCTACGAGAACACCCTGAGCCTCTACCAGGACCAGTACCCGCTGTTCGGCGACGCCGAGGTGCTGCCGAACAAGGTGCTGTGGGATTACGCCTACTACTGGGGCGTGCTCTGCCAGCTGGTGTTCCAGCAGCGCCTGACCGATCTGTCCCTGCTCGGCGAGCTGCGTCCCGAACTGGAGCGCGCGCAGTCGCTCAACCGCGAGATGCAGGCCTGCTTCCGCGCCTGGCACGCGCGGCGCGACGCAACCAACCCGGCGGTGATGCTGGACCAGGGCGAACTGGACTGGTTCTTCGAGCTCAACCGTGGCCTGCACGACCATCTGGACGATGCCGCCGTGCGCGCCCGCCTGCGCGACAACGTCGCCCTGCTCGAGGCCCTCGCCGCCGCCCTGCGCGAGCGCGCCGGCGAAGCGGTGCAGACCAGCGCCGACGGCAAGCGGCCGGCGCTGTTTGCGCGGGCGGCGTGAGCGACAGGGTGGTAAAGGGGTAACCCGGTTCAGCGCCATGGCTGCGCGCGGGCGCACGCTGTGCGTAGCCCGGATTAGCGAAGCGCATCCGGGGTGGTGGTTGGATCGAGCAGGCAGAGCAAGCGGGGCGCCTCGGACCCCGAATGCGCGGGCCCTTGGCCCGCGTATCCGGACCAAAGCGGCCACGTCGATTCTTGGCGTGGAGCGCAGGCTGGGCAGGCGCAGCCCACCCGCCCGAACGCCCGGCGCAGACCGGGCGTCAGGCCGCCAGATCGCCTACATGTCCCCCAGCCGCGCCCCGTCGCTCGGGTTCTTGAGCCAGTCGGCGATGTCCTTGCCGAGTGCCTTCATGGTGCGGCCGAGCACCGAGCACGAGCCCTTGTAGCCGGCGAAGGCGCCGCCCATGGAATTGCGCCGGCCCTTGAAGCCGGCCACCTTCTGACCGTCCTCGTACAGCGCGCCCTGGATACGGGCGTACTTCTGGTGGCCGATGAAGGCATTGCCCATGCTCACCGCGTCGACGATCTCGACCTGCAGCACGCGGCCGGACGCCGCGGTGTCGATGGCGTCGACCAGTTCGACCGTGACGCCGAACTCGGCGCCGAACTCGCGCGTGTAGGCGGGCAGCTGGCCGTTGAGCTCGCGACATTCGCTGCGCACCTTCTCCGAGATCTCGGCGTCCTCGGCGTAGGGCGTCTGGTTGGCCATGCGCACGCTGCTGGCCCAACCGGGTCCGGCTGAGAGCAGCACAGCCAGCGCAACCACCTGCATCACATGCTTCATCGTTTCCCCCTGGGTCGAGGGGCGAAGGACCGCCGCGGATCGGTGGCCTGGGCTTCGCCCTGCGGTGGAATCTTCCCATACCGGCAGCGGTGCCGATGGGCGGGCCGAGCACGCCAGCCGCGGCTTCGAAGGCGGTGGGGGCCTCCAGGGCCGTGGCCTGCATGACCAGGGCGCGCGCAGGGCCGGCAACCGCGGCGCGACCGAACTTGATCAAAGGCAAGACCCGGTGGGTACCCGCCGCCGTATGATCGAGGCGGTCGGAAACGGGGGCAATTGGCATGGGCGAAGCCAAGGCGGGCATCGCGGACTATCTCGCTGCCGTCGGCGCAGCGCGCGGAGCCGAGCCTGGCCCCGACCTGTCGCCGGGCGCGGCGCGGGTGGTGTTGCTTTCCACCCTTGACGAGGTCCGACGCTGGCTGCTGGTCGACCATGCCACCCCACTGGACCGGCTGCAGGGCTTCCGCGTGGTCGCCATCGAGGAAGCCAGCCGCCTGCGCCAGGACGACGCCGAATTGACGGCCATGCTGGACCGTGCGGTGCGCTTGGGGCTGCCGGTCTTCGAGGCCGACGACATCGAGGTGGATCCTGCGGCAGGGGAGTTGCTGCCGGCTCCGCTCGCGCGTCGAATCGGTGTGTTGCCGGTCGCCTTGCAGGGTCCGCAGATTGCGCTACTGCTCAGCGACGCCGAAGCCGGCGGCATGGTCGAATTCTCGCTCTCGCGCCGCGTGGTGCCGATCCTGGCCCGGCCCAACCTGATCAGGCAGGTGCTCTCCAGCCAGTACGACCGCACCGAGGACGAGGCCCTGGTGCGCAAGCTCGGGCTGGATTTCGGCGGCAGTGGCGGCAACGACGTGCAGCAGCGCGAGGCCGAGCGCCTCTCGACCGAGCAGCCCGTGGTGAAGATCGTCGCCGAGCTCATCGACCAGGCGATCCAGCGTCGGGCCTCCGACATCCATATCCGTCCCGGTGCCGACACCTTCGAGCTGCTGTACCGGATCGACGGCGACCTGGTTCCGATCCGCCGTTTCCTGCGCGCCCTGCTGCCCGCCATCGTCAGCCGCATCAAGGTGATCGGCAGCATGAACCTGGCCGAGCACCGCGTGCCGCAGGACGGTCGCGCCAGCGCCACCAGCGGCACCATGGAGGTCGACCTGCGCATCTCCATCATCCCCACCATCCACGGCGAGGCCGTGGTGATCCGCATCCTCAACACCGCCTTCGGCCTGCGCAGCGTGGCCGAGATCGGGTTCGGACCGCGCGACGAGCAGCTCTTCCGCGACTGCCTGGAGCGTGGACAGGGCATGCTGCTGGTCACCGGTCCGACCGGCTCGGGCAAGTCCACCACGCTGTACGCGGCGGTGCTCGAGTGCCGCAAGCAGAACGTCAACATCATCACGGTGGAGGACCCGGTCGAGGCCAAGATCGACGACGTGCTGCAGGTGCAGATCAACCGCGCCGCGGGCCTCACCTTCTCCCGCACCCTGCGCAACATCCTGCGCCACGATCCGGACGTGGTGATGGTGGGCGAGATCCGCGACCAGGAGACCGCCGAGATCGCGGTCGAGAGCGCGCTCACCGGCCATCTGGTGTTCTCCACCCTGCACACCAACAGCGCCGCCACCACCATTACCCGGCTGCTCGACCTCGGCGTGCTTCCCTTCCTGCTGCAGTCCACCCTGCTGGCCGTCCTGGCGCAGCGCCTCGGGCGACGAAACTGCAAGGCCTGCAAGGTGCCCGAGCCGGTCGATCCACACGTGCGCGATGTGCTCGGCGTCGGCCTGGACGAGGTTTTCTACATCGGCAAGGGCTGCCCCAAGTGCGACGGGCGCGGGGTGAAGGGCCGGATCGGCATCTACGAGCTGCTCGAGGTCACCCCCGCGATCGCGAAGATGATCCAGCCCGGCGCCGACGCCAACGCCATCCACGCGCTGGCGGTGCAGGAGGGCATGATCTCGATCACCCGCAATGCGGTGCAGCTCGCCCGCGCCGGCGTCATCTCGCTGCAGGAAGCGTTCTCGGTGCGGGTCGATTGAGACGCGCGACGCGCTCAGCCCATGCCGCCGTTGATGCCGATGACCTGGCCGTTGATGTAGCCCGCGGCGTCGGAGGCCAGGAATGCGACCAGGGCCGCGACCTCCTCGGGCCGGCCAGCGCGGGCGGCGGGGACCAACTGCTTGATCTGTTCGGGCGGGAAGGCCTCGGCCGCCATGCGGCCTTCGATCACGCCGGGTGCGACGACGTTGACGGTGATGCCGCGCGAGGCCATCTCACGCGCGAGGGACTTGCTTGCGCCGTGCAGGCCGGCCTTGGCCGCGGCGTAATTGGTCTGGCCGCGGTTGCCGATCACGGCGGCCACCGACGACACGCTGACGATGCGTCCCCAGCGCGTGCGCGCCATCGGCAGCAGCAGGGGCTGGGTGACGTGGAAGAAGCCGTGCAGGCCGACGTCGACGACGCGGTGCCACTGTTCCTCGCGCATGCCGGCCATGGGCGCGTCGTCGTGGATGCCGGCGTTGTTAACCAGCACCTGGATCGGACCGGCGTCCAGCAGGCGCTCCACGGCGGCGCGGCTGGCAGCGGCGTCGGCGACGTCGAAGGCGACGGCCTCGGCCGACTGGCCTGCGCGGTGCAGTTCGTCGACCAGGGCCTGGGCGCGCTCCAGGCCGGTGTTGGCGTGCACGACGACGTGGCAGCCGGTCGCGGCGAGCGCGCGGCAGATCGCGCCGCCGATGTCGCCGCTGCCGCCGGTGACGAGGGCGCGTCGGGGTGTGTTCATGGCGATTGGGTTCCGGATGCAGGCAGGTTGGCGCCGCAGGGCGCGGGCATGACCGCGGCGCGGCCTTCGGCCAGCCGTTCGCCGGCGTACTCGACGCGGAAGGCGTACTGCCAGCCCGCCGCGCCGGCGGCGAGCTTTTCCCCGTGCACGTCGAGCGGTCCGGGCAGATCGTGCACGAAGGCGCGCAGCACGCGCACGCCGCGCAGCGCGACCAGCAGGCCGGGCAGGGCGCGACCGCCGTCGGCGCGGGCCAGCAGGCCGCCGTGCACCGCCATCGACTGCGCGCCGAACTCGCACAGGTGGATGCCGCGCAGGCCGCCGGCGCCGCGCAGCGGGTTGTCGGCGCGGCGGTGCGCCTCGCTGCGGCCGTGGATGGTCCGATCGTCCCAGGCGACGACGGCATCGAGCAGGCACATGCCGCCCTGGTGCGGGATCAGGTCGAGGATCTGCTCACGGCCGATCATGCGCGCTCTCCGTGGCCGCGAAGCGGGCGGCCAGCAGCAGGTTGAAGGCGACGCCGAGCGCGACGGTCAGGCCGATGGCGCGCAGCACCGGGATGCTGGAGCTGGCCAGCAGGCCGAACACCAGCGCGGTGGACAGGGCGCACAGCACGATGCCGTGCAGGGTGCGCCGGCGTTCGACCGGATCGCGCCCGGCGCGCTGGAAGAACAGGGCGTAGTCGAGGCCGAGGCCGCTGGCCAGGATCAGGGCGACGAGGTGGAACAGATTGAAGGCGACACCGACGGCATGCAGCGCGGCGGCGGTGAGCAACGCGGCGAGCAGCACCGGCAGCAGCACCCGCGCCACGCGCCGGGCGTCGCGCAGCAGCGCGGCCAAGGCCACCAGCAGCAGACCGAAGGCCAGCCCGAGCGCGAGCAGCATGCGCTCGCGGTAGCCGGCGGCCAGGGCCTCCGAGGCGGCCTTGAGGTCGAGCAGGTGCAGGTCCTCGCCCTGCGCCTCGGCGAACGCCTGCAGCGCAGCGCGGTCGCGCACGCCGCTGAGGCCGATCAGGGCCACGGGCGGATCGGCCGCGGACAGCAGCGAGCCCAGGCGCGCGCCCAGCAGGGTGTCGCCGACATCGCCGGGCGTCAGCAGCACGGAGTGGCGCGCGGCCTCGACGTCCTGCAGGAAGGGCGCGAAGGCGTCGCGGCGGAAGGGCAGGCCCTGCATCGCCTCCTGCAGCGCGGCCTCCAGTGCCTCCGGATTCGGCAGGCGCGCCTGGCGCGCGCGCTGGGTGGCGAGGCTGGGCAGGTAGCGGCAGGGCGGTTCGGCATCGCCCACTGCGCCGCTGGCGCGCAGCGTATCGAGCGCCGGCAGCAGGGTCTCGCAGCGCTGCAGCAGGGCCTCGTGGTCGCTGCCTTCGAGCACCAGCAGGTGGCGTACGTCGCTTGCGCCCAGCGCCTCGCGCAGTTCGGCGTCGCGCTCCAGAAGGTCCTGCGGTACCGGGGTTAGGTGGGCGAGGTTGTCGTCCCACAGCGGGCGCGGCGAGAGCGTCAGCCAGCCAGCCGCGAGCACGCCCAGCGCCAGCGCGAACGCCGGCGAGCGCGGCAGCGCGTCGCCCCAGGCGTCCAGCCGTGCCACCCAGCCCGACTGCGCCGGATCGGGAGAGGTCGCGGGCAGCAGCGCCGGCAGCAGCCAGCGCGTGGCAAGCCCGGCCGCCAGCAATCCGGCGATGGAAAAGGCCGCGAGCTGGGCCAGGCCGGCCACGCCCGAAGCCAGGAAGCTGGCGTAGGCCAGGCAGGTCGAGAGCACGCCTCCGGCCAGGGTCGGACCGATGCGGCGGGCGTCGGCATACGCATCCCGACCGGCATGGCGGTGGCTGAACAGGTGCAGCGGGTAGTCCAGCGCCACGCCGATCAACGTGAAGCCGAAGGCCAGGGTGATGCCGTGCACTGTCCCGAACAGCAGGGAGACCGTGGCAAGCCCAGCCAGTGCCGCGGTCGCCAAGGGCAGGGCGCCGAGCAGGGGTAGGCGCAGGCTGCGGTAGGCCAGGGCCAGCAGCAGCACCAGCGCGGCGCTGGCGATCAGGCTGAGGCGCGTGGCCTCGCCCTGGGTGCGTTCGCGCATCAGCACGGAGAAGGCGCCGGGGCCGCTGATCTCGAGCGTCGGTCCGGCCTCCGTATCGAGCGCATCGACCGCGGCATGGATCGCATCCAGCGCGGCCTGCTGGCCCTGCGGATCGAAGCCGGCCGCGGTGGTTTCCGCCAGCAGCAGGGCGCGCCGCCCCTCCCGGTCGAACCACACGTCGAAGCGACGCTCGGGCTCGTGCGCCGGCTGCCAGCGCTCGGCCAGGCGCAGGATCTCCAGGCTGGGATCGCGCCCCAGCCAGGGCTCGACCAGGGCCGCCGCGGGCGAGCCCAGGTCCTGCAGGCGCGCCTGCAGCGCGCGACGCAGGAAGGCCGCATCGAGGCTCTCGGCATCGAGCGTGGGCGAGAGCAGATAGCGGTAAGGCAGCAGGGACGGCTCGATCGCATCCAGCCCCTCTTCGCCGTTGAGCACGCGGCGAAAGGCCGGGTCGTCGGCCAAGGCCGCGCGCAGGTCCTGCGAGTGGCCGGCGAGGGTCTCGGCATCCTCGCCGCCGGACAGCGCGATCAGCAGCAGGCGCGCGCCCGGGCCTTCGCCCAGGCTGTCCAGCAGCAGGCGCTGGTCGGCGGTCTGCGCCGCCGGCATGAACAGGCGCAGGTCGCCGCCGGTCTGCAGCCGGCCCAGCGCCAGGCTGCCGAGCAGGCCCAGCGCGCCGGCCCAGGCCAGGGCCAGCAGCAGGCGTCGCGCGCCGCTCATCCGGCCGCGTCCGGCGGCGCGCAGTGCGCGGCGAAGCGGTCCTGCAGCGCAGCGGCTTCGAGCGGCGTGGCCGACTCGGCCGCGGGGCCGAGCAGCATCCGGCTCGATCCGCCATCGGCCTGGTGCAGCTGGAAACATTCCAGCGCGGCGGCCCGCCCGTACAGGGTGATGCCGGCGATGCGGACCTGGCGTCGCGTCGCATGCGGGGTGAGGCGCAGGCGCCAGGCGGCGGCGATGTCGCCGTCCAGCGCGACGACGTAATGGCGCTCGAGCAGGGCCGCATCGCCGCCGAGCAGGGCGCGGAAGCTGTCGAGCAGGGCGCCCAGCTCAGGCGCGCGACGCAGGGCGAAGCGGCGCGCCGGGCTGCCCTCGCGCTCGACCTCGACGCGCTCGGCGCGGATCGTGCTGCGCTCGGCATAGGGCGATTCGACCCTGCGCACCAGGGTGTCGGCATCGGGCTGGTCGAGCCGGCCGCGCAGGAGCAGCGGTTCGCTCAGCAGGGCCGATTCGCGCTGTTCGACGAAGGCGGTGCTGGCCGGCGCCGGCTGCGCCAGGCTGCGCAGCAGGGTCGCCAGGGCCGCGTCGGGCTCAGCCGCGCGCGCCAGCGGCAGGCTCAGCAGGATCAGCAGGGCGGTCAGCGGTGCGCGCATCGGTCTGCCAGAAGTCGTAGAAGTTGAACCAGTTGAACGGCGCGAGGCGGACGTAGTGTTCCAGCCGCTGCGCATAGCGCTGGACGTGTTCGCGCAGCAGCGTGCCACGTTGCCCGCGCGGGATGTGCAGGCCCTCGCTGAACACCTCGAAATGCAGATCGTAGCGTCGGCCGCCGCGGTAAAGACCGAAGCTGAGCACGACCGGCAGGTGCAGGGAGGAGGCGATCAGCATCGGCGCAGTCGGGAACGGCGCCGGGCTGCCGAGGAAGTCGCAGTCGATGGAGGACTCGCCGGGACGGGCGCGGTCGGCCAGCAGACCGATCACCGCGCCCTGTGCCGCGGCCTCGCCGATCGCCAGCACGATCGCGGTGCCGCCCTGGCCGGCGTCGATGATGCCGCGCGCCAGTTTCGGGTTGAGCGCGTCCAGCAGCTGGGTGATGGCCGCGTTCTGGCCCTTGTCCAGCACCACCCGGATGTCGGCATCGGGTCGCGCCAGGGACAGCACGCGCAGGGACTCGAAGCTGCCGTGGTGCGAGCCCAGCAGCAGCACGCCGCGGCCGCGGTCCATGGCGGCGTGCAGGCGGTCCAGCCCGTGCACCGTGACCTCGAAGCGGTCGAGCCGCTGCGAGAGCATGAACACGCGATCAAGGATGGTGGCGGCGAAGGTGTGGATGTGGCGCGCCACGTCCAGCAGCGTCGCCGGACGGCCCAGCACGCGGTCCAGGTAGGCGCGCGAAGCGCGCCGCTCCGGGCCACGCCGCAGCAGGAAGTACAGCGTGATCGGGTACAGCAGCAGGCGCCCGAGGCCGCGCCCGCCGTACAGCGCGATGCCACGGATCAGCCAGAGCGCGAAGCGGCCGCCGCCTTCCGGGCGCTGCTTCCAGTTCATGCCGCCGGCCCCAGCTCGCCGCTGGCCAGCAGCGTCCCGTCGCACTCGATGCGGAAGCGCAGGCGGCCATCGTCGAGGCGTTCAAGCCAGAGCTCGGCCTCCTGCTCCGGCAGCAGCGGGCGCACGAACTTGACCTGCGGCAGGCGCAGCGCGCCGGGCGCGAGCCCGGCCAGGGCCTCGGCCGCCTCGATCACGCGTTCGAGCAGCAGCACGCCCGGCACCACCGGGTTGCCCGGGAAATGTCCGGCCAGGCTCGGATGCGCGGCGGAAATGCGGAAACGCTGGGCAGGGAAGGCGGTCATCGGTCTCGACAACGCGAAACGGGGCTGTCGATCCTCACCGCACCAGCCCGCGCCAGAAGGCCGGGCCGAGACGCGCCACGCGCGCAGTGAAGTCGATCAGGTTGCGGTAGGGCTGGTCGGGGAAGTAGCGCTTGCGAAGCGTGAACTCGACCACGAAGAACAGGGCCACGATGAGGTAGTTCAACACGTTGGCGAACAGCGACCAGGCCGCCAGCGGCACCGAGACGGGCGGGGCGATGCCCAGGCTCAGCAGCAGGCCGTCGGGCTCGGCGCACAGGGCCAGGATCAGGTTGGTCAGGGCGAGCGCGCCGAGCAGGCCGGCCCAGAGCGCGGTCAGGCGGCGCGCGTAGCGCTGGATGGCCGGATCGATGTGTTCAGGCCGGTCACGCAGCACCCAGACCATGGTCTCGATCAGCGGGCGTCGTCCCGGTGCCAGGGTGCGTCCAAACACCCAGGCCAGGAAGGCGTTGAGCAGCACCGGCGGCGCGAACAGCGGCAGGGTGGCGAGATCGAGCCGGGCCAGACCGGCCAGCGCCGCCGCCGCGATCGCCAGCAGCAGCCAGGACACTGGGCGTCGCGAAGCCAGCCCGGGCCACAGCATGATCAGCGCAAGCACGGCTCCGGCCAGGAGGGCGAGGTGGCCTTGCCCACTCCAGGCTGCCGCATGCGCCAGCAGCGGGTAGCTCACCGCCAGCAGCGCCGGCAGCAGCCGAGTCACACCGTGCGGTGCTGTTCGACGTGGGCCGAGAGGGCGCGCAGGCTGGCGAAGATGCGGCGGTTCTCGTCGCTGTCCGAGCGCAGCTGGAAGCCGAAGCGCTTGGAGATGGCCAGGGCCAGCTCGAGCGCGTCGATCGAATCCAGGCCGAGGCCATCGCCGAACAACGGCGCTTCCGGGTCGATGCCGTCGGCGGTCACGGTTTCGAGGTTGAGCGCCTCGATCAGGAGTTCGGCGAGTTCGCGTTCGGCGGCGGATTGATCGGACATGGCGAAGGGCTTCGGTCGGCGCCGGGGCGGTGAATGGGTGGAGGAGGCCGCGGCGGGACGGGCGGCGCCAGCGTCCCTGCGAGCCGGGCTCCGGGCCGCAGCGGGCGCGGAGTGTATCATGCGTGGTTTGTCGCCCGGCCCGCGGGGCGCGATGCGGAACCGGCGCCGGGCGCCGGGCCTGCCTCGCGTTCCTGCCGCCGCCGGCGCGGTGCCAGGCAAAGGGTTCGACGGTTCGGCAGATGCAGGACGCAGGCAGCGAGGAAACTCCCGACGTGCTGGTGGTGGGCGGCGGCCCGGCCGGCTGCACCGCTGCGACCCTGCTCGCCCGGCGCGGCTGGAAGGTCACCCTGCTGGAGAAGGACCGCCATCCGCGTTTCCACATCGGCGAGTCCCTGCTGCCGATGAACCTGCCGATCCTCGAGCGCCTCGGCGTGCTGGACGCGGTGCGCGCGATCGGCGTGCGCAAGGCCGGCGCGGATTTTCCGCGCGATGCCCAGCGCTACAACACCTTCGAGTTCCGCCGCGCCCTCGGCGCGGTCCACGACCATGCCTTCCAGGTCCGGCGCGACGCCTTCGATGCCCTGCTGTTCCGCCACGCGCGCGAGCTCGGCGTTGACGCGCGCGAGAACGTCGAGGTCACGCGGGTCGAGTGGGACGGTGCAGGGCGTGCCCGCATCGAGGCGCAGGGCCCGGGCGGTGCAATCCGGCTGCGGCCGCGCTACGTGGTCGACGCCAGCGGCCGCGATACCGTGCTTGGCCGCAGCCTGAAGCTCAAGCGCAAGAACCCGCACCACCAGTCGGCCGCTCTGTTCAGCCACTTCCGCGGGGTGGCGCGACGGCCTGGCGAGGAGGCCGGCAACATCACGGTGCAGCGCTTCGCGCACGGCTGGGTCTGGATGATCCCGCTGCCCGGCGATGTGATGAGCATCGGCGCGGTCTGCGCGCCGGATTTCCTCAAGACCCGCACAGGCAGCCGCGAGGACTTCCTGCAGCAGACCCTGCAGTCGCTGCCGCAGGTGGCCGCGCGCATGCAGGGCGCCGAGCGCGTCGCGCCGGTGCACGTCACCGGCAACTACGCCTACGCCTGCGGGCGGATGGCCGGCCCGGGCTGGGTGCTGGTGGGCGATGCCTACGCCTTCATCGATCCGATCTTCTCCTCCGGGGTCTTCCTCGCCATGGACAGCGCCGAGCGCGCGGCCCAGGTCGTCGATGGCGCCCTGCGCGATCCGGCCAGCGAAACGCGCCTGCAGCGCGCCATGCAGCGCCGGCTGGATCGGGGTCTGCGCCAGTTCTCCTGGTTCATCTACCGCTTCAACTCGCCGGTGATGCGTGAGCTGTTCGCCAACCCGCGCAACCGCTGGCAGATCGAGCAGGCCGTGATCTCGATGCTGGCCGGCGACGTGTTCGACAACCCTTCGGTGCTGCGCCGACTGCGCCTGTTCCGTCTCGTCTATGCCCTGACCGCACTGCGCCTGGCGCCAAGCGCGCTGCGCGCCTGGTGGCAGCGTCGCCGCGCCGCGCGCGCGCTTCGGCGAGGAGTCGCTGCAGCCCAGCGCGGCCGACGGAGCGTCGAGGTGAGCAGTCTGGAGTGGCACCCGGACGCCGGCCTGGCCCTGCCGCGGCTGCAGGTCGCGTACCGCGCTGAGTCGCTGGAGGCGCTGCTGGCAGACCCGCGCACATTGGCCGTGCTGGGGTTTGGCCGGCGCGCGCCGGCGAACCACGCCGACCCGCGTTACTTCAACATCGGCCTCGAACCCTTGGGTGATGCGGCGCCATTCGAGGTCTGGACGGTCGACGCCGAGGTCGAGCATGGCCGTCGCGGCGAACTGGCCTGGGCCCGCGCCGGCGAGCTGGCCTTCGGCGCGATGGCCCTGCCCGAGGAAGCGTTCGGCGGCATCGCGGCGGCCAGCGAAGCCGCCTACGCGCGCTTGCTCGATCACCTCGCCGACAGTGCGCATCCGGCTCTGCTGCGCAGCTGGAACTACCTCGACGCCATCACCCTCGGCGAGGGCGACGCCGAGCGCTACCGCCAGTTCTGCATCGGCCGCGCGCGCGGCATCGGCGCGCGCCTCGACACCTATCCCGCCGCCACCGCCATCGGCCTGCGGGACGGCCAGCGCACGCTGCGGCTTTACTGGCGGGCCGGTCGCGCGCTGGGTCAGGCGGTGGAGAACCCGCGCCAGGTCGCGGCCGGGCGCTACCCGCGCCAGTACGGGCCGCAGC
>JANJTY010000068.1 GCA_024710865.1 Lysobacteraceae bacterium
GGTATCCGACCGCTACCTGATCGTCGATGCGGCGCTCCGGCGCGCGGCGGAGCTCGGTACGCGCGCCATCGCGCACGGCTGCACCGGCATGGGCAACGACCAGGTGCGCTTCGACCTCGCGGTCAAGGCGCTGGGCGATTACGAGATCGTGGCGCCGATCCGCGAGATCCAGAAGGAGCACACCCAGACCCGCGCCTACGAGCAGGCCTATCTTGAGGAACGCGGCTTCGGCGTGCGCGCCAAGCAGCAGGCCTACACCATCAACGAGAACCTGCTCGGCGTGACCCTCTCCGGCGGCGAGATCGACCGCTGGCAGGCGCCGGGCGAGGGCGCGCGCGGCTGGTGCGCCCCGCGCGCGCAGTGGCCGTCCGAACCCCTGCGCCTGCGCATCGGCTTCGAGCGCGGCGAGGCGGTCAGCATCGACGGCGAGCGCCTGCCCGGCGCGCAGCTGCTGGCACGCCTCAACCGCGAGTTCGCGCGCTATGGCGTGGGTCGCGGGATGTACACCGGCGACACCACCATCGGCCTCAAGGGCCGCATCGTCTACGAGGCCCCGGGCCTGGTCGCCCTGCTCGCCGCGCACCGCGCGCTGGAGGAGGCCGTGCTGAGCAAGCAGCAGAACCGCTTCAAGCCCGAGGTCGCGCGCAAGTGGGTGGAGATCGTCTACGAGGGCTTCTTCCACGACCCGCTCAAGACCGACCTCGAAGCCTTCCTCGCCAGCAGCCAGGCCTGCGTCAACGGCGAAGTCACGCTGGAAACCAGCGGTGGCCGCGTCGACGCCGTGGCGGTGACCTCGAAACACGTGCTGCACGCAAAGGGCGCCCCCTACGCCCAGTCCGCCGACTGGGGCGTGGCCGAGGCCGAGGGCTTCATCCGGCTGTACGGGATGAGCTCGACGCTGTGGGCGGAGGTCAATCGCTGAGGCTGCGGGTGTTGTTGGACTCGATGCCAAAGCGTTTTGGCCACGGATGAACACGGATGAACACGGATAGAGCGTTCTTTGGGTGGTCGCTTCGGCCAGCGTCGATTCGGGCTGAGAAGAAGGAGCGCTGGTTAGATGCGGGGGCCTCCAAGCCTCAGGTCGGCCAAGTTCAATCCGCTCTTATCCGTGTTCATCCGTGCAATCCGTGGCCAATGCTCCGCTCCTGATCCAATCCCGCAACGGCCCAGGAAAGACCAGCCCATGCTCCCCGACATCCTCCGCCACCTCGAAGCCCTGGTGTCCTTCGACACCCGCAACCCGCCGCGCGAGATCGGTACGGGCGGGATCTTCGACTACCTGCGCACGCACCTGCCGGGCTTCGACTGCCGGGTGACCGATTTCGGCGCCGGCGCGGTGTCGCTGCTGGCCGTGCGCGGCAGTCCCAGGCGGCTGTTCAACGTCCACCTCGATACCGTGCCGTCCTCGCCCGACTGGAGCGCGGATCCGCACCGCCTGCGCGTCACCGACGACCGCGCGATCGGCCTTGGCGCCTGCGACATCAAGGGCGCGGCCGCGGGTCTGCTGGCCGCGGCGGCGTGCACCACCGGCGATGCAGCCTTCCTGTTCTCCTCCGACGAGGAGGCCAACGACGCGCGCTGCATCGCCGGATTCCTCGCCACCGAGCACGGCTTCGAGCAGGCCCTGGTGGCCGAGCCCACCCGCTGCGAGGCGGTGCTGGCGCATCGCGGCATCAGCTCGGTGCTGATGCGCTTTCGCGGCCAGGCCGGGCATGCCTCCGGCGCGCAGGCGCGCTCGGCCAGCGCCCTGCACCAGACCATCGGCTGGGGCGCGCGCGCGCTGGAGTACGTCGCGCAGCAGGATCACGCCCGCTTCGGCGGCCTCACCGGCCTGCGCTTCAACATCGGTCGGGTCGAGGGCGGCATCAAGGGCAATGTGATCGCGCCCTCGGCCGAGGTGCGCTTCGGCTTCCGTCCGCTGCCCTCGCAGGACATCGACGCCCTGCACGCGGCCTTCCGCGGCTTCGCCGAGCCACAGGCCCTGGCCCACTACGAAGAAACCTTCCGCGGCCCCTCGCTGCCGGCCGGCGACGTGGCCGAGGCCGAGAACCGCCGCCTGCAGGCGCGCGACCTGGCCGACGAGCTGGGCCTGCCGATCGGCAACGCGGTGGACTTCTGGACCGAAGCCTCGCTGTTCTCCGCCGCCGGCCTCACCGCCCTGGTCTTCGGCCCCGGCGACATCGCCCAGGCCCACAGCGCCGACGAATGGGTCGCCCTCGACCAGCTCGTCGCCTACGCCGACGCGGTGCGGAGGATCATCGCGTGAATCGTCTCATTCGCAGTCGTGGCGACAAGCGGGTTGGCCACGGATTCACACGGATGAACACGGATAAGAGCAGTAGAGCGAATGGGAAGGTGCGTCTGCGAGGACCGATTGGCGTCGCGATGCTGAGCTCACAAAGACAGAGTTGCTCCGCTTTGATCCGTGTCCATCCGTGTTCATCCGTGGCAAGAAATCCCCTTCCAGTCTGCGGCGGCACCTCTCAGACAGCGCGCTTCTAGCGAATCCCGAATCCCGAATCCCGAATCCCGGCCCCAATGACCGATCTCCGCCCCACCATCGTCCGCCTGCTCTCCAACATGGCCAGCGCCAAGGAGATCCAGCAGTACCTCAAGCGCTTCTCGCAGCTCGACGCGGCGCGCTTTGCCGTGGTCAAGGTCGGTGGGGCGATCCTGCGCGACGAGCTGCCGGCGCTGGTGTCCTCGCTGTCCTTCCTGCAGCAGGTGGGCCTGACGCCCATCGTCATCCACGGCGCCGGTCCGCAGCTGGACGAGGAGATGGCCAAGGCCGGCATCGAGAAGCAGACCGTCGACGGCCTGCGCGTGACCACGCCCGAGGTGTTGGCCGTGGTGCGGCGCGTGTCGCAGGGCGAGAACCTGCGCCTGGTCGAGGCCCTGCAGGCCGAGGGCGTGCGCGCCACCTCGATCCAGTCGGGCGTGTTCGAGTGCGATTTCGTCGCGCGGCGCAAGGTCGGCCTGGTCGGCAAGGTGGTGAAGGTGCACACCGCCGGCATCGAGGCCGCGATCAAGGTGCGCTCGATCCCGGTCATCGCCAGCCTGGGCGAGACCGCGTCCGGGCAGATCCTCAACGTCAACGCCGACTGGGCCGCGAATGAGCTGGTCAAGGAACTCAAGCGTTACAAGATCTTCTTCCTCACCGGCACCGGCGGCCTGCTCGATGACGCCGGCAAGGTCATCGATTCGATCAACCTCAGCACCGAGTACGCCGAGCTGATGGCCCAGCCCTGGCTGCACTCGGGCATGAAGGTCAAGATCGAGCAGATCCACGATCTGCTGATGCAGCTGCCGCCGGCGTCCTCGGTCTCGATCACGCGCCCGGACGAGCTGGCCAAGGAACTGTTCACCCACCGCGGTTCCGGCACCCTGGTGCGGCGCGGCGAGAAGATCCGCGCGCACCGGTCATGGGCCAAGCTCGACCTCAAGCGCCTGCGCGCGCTGATCGAGTCCAGCTTCGGACGCAGGCTGCACAAGGACTATTTCGAGCGGACCAAGCCCTGGCGCGTCTACTGCAGCGAGCACTACCGCGCCGCCATCATCCTCACGCGCGAAGGTGGCTACACCCACATGGACAAGTTCGCGGTCAGCGACGACGCCCAGGGCGAAGGCCTGGGCCGCGCGATCTGGCAGGTGATGCACGCCGAGCACCCGCAGCTGTTCTGGCGCTCGCGCCGCGGCAATCCGATCAACGAGTTCTACTTCGCCAACGCCGAGGGCGCGATGAAGGACGCGCGCTGGACCGTGTTCTGGTACGGCATGCCGGACTGGAAGGCAGTGCAGTACGCGGTCGAGCACTGCCGGCAGCGGCCGGCTACGCTGAAGGATTGAGTCTCGACCAGGGGCATTGACTGGCCACGGATGAACACGGATGAACACGGATAAGAGCGAGGATGGGATGGAAGATGGCGAGGGGCCATCCGAATACGCGGAACGTTCGGCCCATCGCATGCCCACCACCAATTGCTCCGCTCTTATCCGTGTTCATCCGTGCAATCCGTGGCAAACGCTCTTTCCTTCTCCAGCAAACATCTGACACCCAAGAGCGATGAAGCACGAACCGATCACCCTGGGACTCGTTGGCGCGCGCGGCTACGTGGGCGCGGAGCTGATCCGCCTGGTGGCGGGGCATCCGCGTTTCCGGCTGGGCTTCGTGTCCTCGCGCGAGTGGGAGGGCCAATCGCTGCGCGCGCAGTATCCGGACGTGGCGCTGGATCTGGCGTTCGAGAACCTCGGTCCCGAAGCCGCCGCCGCGCGCGGGGTGGACGCACTGGTGCTGGCCCTGCCGAACGGCAAGGCCGCGCCCTTCGTCGCCGCGGCCGATGCGGCGGGCGGAAATCCGGTGCTGCTGGATTTGTCCGCCGACTACCGCTTCGACCCGGCCTGGTACTACGGCCTGCCCGAGCTCACCCGCGCCCGCGCCGCGGGCCAGCGCCGCATCAGCAACCCGGGCTGCTACGCCACCGCCATGCAGTTGGCCGTGGCGCCGATGCGGCAGTGGCTGGAAGGTCCGGTGCAGTGTTTCGGCGTCTCGGGCTACTCCGGCGCGGGCACCAGCCCCTCGGACAAGAACGATCCGGAGAAGCTGCGCGACAACCTGATGCCCTATGCGCTCACCGGCCACCTCCACGAGCGCGAGGTCAGCGCCCAGCTGGGCCATCCGGTCGAGTTCATGCCGCACGTCGCCCCGCATTTCCGCGGTCTCACCATCACCGCCAACCTGCACCTCGCGCGCGCCTTCGCGCTGGACGAAGTGACGGCGATCTATGCCGAGCGCTACGCCGACGAGGCCCTGGTGCGGGTGGTCGAGGCCGCGCCCTGGGTCAGCGCCATCGCGGGTCAGCATCACGTGGAGGTTGGCGGCTTTGCGCTCTCCGCCGACGGCCGCCGCCTGGTGGTGGTCGCGACCGAGGACAACCTGCTCAAGGGCGCCGCCACGCAGGCGCTGCAGAACCTCAACCTGGCGTTTGGGCTGCCCGAAACGACGGGCATCCCCGTAGGAGGGGCTTCAGCCCCGACCGGAGCCTCGCTGTGATCCAGCAATCCGCGGTCGCGGCTGAAGCCGCTGCTACGACAGCCTGCCAGGGCGACACGGCTCAACCTTGCCAGGTGGCTTCTGCTTCAAACGAATCCCGAATCCCGAATCACGAATCACGGCCTTCCAACGAATCACGAATCACCAATCACGGCTGTTCAAATGACTGATCTGCTCTGGCAAAAACCCGGCGTCAAGGTCGACGCGCGCATCCAGGCCTTCCTCGCCGGCGAGGACGTGCTGCTCGACCGCGAGCTGTTCCTGTTCGATGTGCAGGCCAGCGCGGCGCATGCCGAGGGGCTGCAGCGCATCGGCATCCTCGCCGCGGATGAGCTGCATGGCATCCAGCGCGAACTGGCGAGGCTGGCCGAGGACTTCCGCCGCGGCGACTTCGTGCTCGATGCCCGTTTCGAGGACTGCCATTCGGCCATCGAGGCGCGCCTGATCGAGCGCCTGGGCGAGGCGGGCAAGAAGATCCACACCGGGCGCAGCCGCAACGACCAGGTGCTGGTGGCCTCGCGCCTGTGGCTGAAGGATCGCCTGGCGCGGCTGCAGGCGTTGTGTCTTGAATGCGCCGGCGTGGCCCTGGACCGCGCCGAAGCCGAGGCGAACCTGCCCATGCCCGGCTACACCCATCTGCAGCGCGCCGTGGTGTCCTCGGCCGGGATGTGGTGGGCGGGCTGGGCCGAGGGCTTCATCGACGACGCCGCGCGCGCGCGCGACACCCTGGCCTGGATCGACGCCAATCCGCTGGGCAGCGCGGCCGGCTATGGCGTGAACCTCGAACTGGACCGCGACCACAGCACCGCCGCGCTCGGCTTCGGCCGTCTGCAGCTGGCAGCCACCTACGCCCAGCTCTCGCGCGGCAAGTTCGAGCTGGCCGCGGTCGAGGCCCTGGGCTCGGCCGTGCTCGACCTGCGCCGCCTGGCCTGGGATCTGTCCCTGTTCACCAGCGCCGAGTTCGGCTTCGTGAAGCTGCCGGCCGAGTACACCACCGGCAGCTCGATCATGCCGAACAAGCGCAATCCCGATGTGGTCGAGCTGATGCGCGCGGTCTACGCCTCGGTTGCGGCCGCGCGCACCGAGCTCGAAGGCCTGCTCTCGCTACCCTCGGGGTACCACCGCGACCTGCAGTTCTCCAAGGGCGCCCTCGTGCACGCCTTCGGCCGCGGCCTGGGCGCGCTGGAACTGCTGCCCGACCTGCTGCGCAACCTCGACTGGGTGCCCGAGCGCCTGCGCGCGGCGCTGGAGCCCTCGATGTACGCCACCGACCTTGCCGTCGACCTGGCGCGCCAGGGCCTGCCCTTCCGCGAGGCCTACCGCCAGGCCGCCGATCCCGCGCGCTGGGCCGCGGGCGACCCCGAAGCCAGCCTCGCTGCTCGCGTCTCGCCCGGAAGCGGCGCGAACCTGCGGCTGGAGGACTTGCGTGACCGACTCAGAAGCATGGGTTTGCCACGGATGAACACGGATAAGAGCGGACAAGAGCAGATAAGGGATTGGCTGGGCAGGTTGGTAACGCGCGGCAGTGTGAAGCGGACCAGCCTCGCTTGCCGTCTCGTCGCGCCAAGCCGAAAGCTCCGCGGTCCACTCCGGCTTCAATTCGCTCTTATCCGTGTTCATCCGTGTTCATCCGTGGCCAACAAAGCCTCTGTTGATCCCTGAGACCGACGTGCACTCCTGAGCCTTGCCCAACCGATGCCGACCGCCTTTCCAAGCCAATCCCTCAAACCCTGGCGCCGTGCGGTGCTCAAGGTCGGCAGCAGCCTGCTGACCGGCGAGGATCGGCGGTTGTCCGATCGCTTCGCGCGCGGGCTGGCGGCGTTTGTTGCGGCCAGTCGGGCGCAGGGCCGGGAAGTGGTGATCGTGTCCTCCGGTGCGGTCGCGGCCGGGCGTGGGCTGCTGACGGCCGAGGGGCAGGGATTGACCCAGCGCCAGGCCCTGGCCGCGCTCGGGCAGGCGCCGATGATCGCGCTCTGGCAGGGCCTGATCCCGCAGCCGGTGGCGCAGGTGCTGCTGAGTCACGACGACCTCAAGAACCGCCGCCGCTACCTCAATGCACGCGCCACCCTGCGCGAGCTCCTGCGCCTGGGCGCGGTGCCGGTGATCAACGAGAACGACACCGTCGCGGTGGACGAGCTGAAGCTTGGCGACAACGACAACCTCGCCGCCGTGGTCGCGGCCCTGGTCGATGCCGAGGTGCTGCTGATCGCGACCGACATCGCCGGTCTCTACACCGGCAATCCCGCGCGTGATGCTTCCGCCGTGCCGGTGCCGCAGATCGACTCGATCACGCCGGCCGTGCTCGCCATGGCCGGCGAACCCGGCGCGCTCGGCACGGGCGGCATGCGCACCAAGCTGGAGGCCGCCGCCAAGGCCGCCGCCGCCGGCATCGGCACCGCGCTGTTCTGCGGGCGCGACGCCGAATGCGTCGAAGCGCTGGCGCGCGACGAACTCAAAGGCACCTGGATCG
The DNA here is from genome assembly GCA_024710865.1 of Lysobacteraceae bacterium. GTDB lineage: Bacteria > Pseudomonadota > Gammaproteobacteria > Xanthomonadales > Xanthomonadaceae > JANJTY01. Next base: position 7,521 of record JANJTY010000068.1, read on the forward strand.
CCCCGCACGGCGACCGCCTGCTGGCGCGCAAGCTCTGGCTGCGCCACGCGCCGGCCAGCGGCGGCGTGCTGCGCATCGACGCCGGCGCGGTCGCCGCCCTGGGCCGACGCGGCGCCTCGCTGCTGCCGGGCGGCGTGGCCGCGGTGGAAGGCCGCTTCGGTCGCGGCGACCTGGTCGAGGTGGTCTCGAGCGAAGACGGCAGCACCGTCGCGCGCGGCCTGGTGGCCTACAACAGCGACGACCTCGCGCGCATCCGCGGCCGGCGCAGCACCGAGATCGAGGGGATCCTCGGCTACCGCTACGGCGAGTCCGTCATCCATCGCGATGATCTGGTGCTGCTGGCGACGGCATGAGCACACTGTGCCTCCGCGCGGAACGCACGCGCCTGCCAAGCGTTCCCATCGAGTGCCCCTGAAGGAACCCCCAATCATGACCGGCTACGTCCGCCAACTCGCCGAAGCCGCTCGCGTGGCGCAGGTCGCTATCGCCGCCGCCAGCAGCGAGGCGCGCCGCGACCTGATGCTGGCAATGGCGCAGGAGATCGAGTCCGCCCGCGAAGCCATCCTCGCCGCCAACGCCGAGGATCTCGCACGCGCCGATGCTGCCGGCACCACCGGCGCACTGCGCGACCGCCTGCTGCTGGACGAGGCCCGCATCCAAGGCATCGCTTCGGCCCTGCGCGAGATCGCGGACCTGCCCGAGCCGGTCGGCCAGGTCACTCGCAGCGACACGCGCCCCAACGGCATCCGCATCGAGCGCGTGCGCATCCCGCTGGGCCTGATCGCGATGATCTACGAGGCGCGGCCGAACGTGACGGCCGATGCCGCAGCGCTCTGCCTGCGCGCCGGCAATGCCGTGCTGCTGCGCGGCGGCTCCGAGGCCGCGGCCAGCAATGCCGCCATCGCCGCCTGCCTGCATGCGGCCCTGCGCCGCTGTGGCCTGCCGGAGGCGGCGGTCAGCCTGGTGGCCGACACCGCGCGCGAGCACGTGCTGGAACTGCTGGGCCTGTCCGATCTCATCGATCTCGCCATCCCGCGCGGCGGCGAAGGTCTGATCCGCTTCTGTGCCGAGCACGCGCGCGTGCCCCTGATCAAGCACTACCGGGGCGTCTGCCACCTGTACGTCGATGCCGCGGCCGATGCCGTGCTGGCCACGCGCCTGCTGGTGGATGGCAAGGCCTCGCGCCCCGGCGTCTGCAATGCGCTGGAAACCCTGCTGGTGCACCGGGATATCGCCGCGGCGTTCCTGCCGCGCGCGCTGGCGGCGCTACGGGCCAGCGGGGTCGAGGCCCGCGGTGATGCGGCTACGCGCGCCTTCGATGCCTCGCTGGCCGAGGCCAGCGACGACGACTACGCCGCCGAGTTCCTCGACCTGGTCATCGCCATCCGCGTGGTCGATTCGCTGGACGCGGCCATCGCCCACATCCACCGCTTCACCTCCGACCATACCGAAGTCATCGCCACCAATGATCCCGCGGCGGCACAGGCGTTCGTGGACGCAGTGCGCAGCTCGGCGGTGATGGTCAACGCCAGCTCGCGCTTCAACGATGGCGGCCAGCTGGGCCTGGGCGCGGAAATCGGCATTTCCACCACCCGCCTGCATGCCTACGGGCCGATGGGGGTGGAAGCGCTGACCATCGAGCGTTTCGTGGTGCGCGGACAGGGCCAGCGCCGGCATCCCCTGCCAGCTGCGGAATGAGCCGCCGTGCGCTGCTCAGCCGCCCGGCTTCGCCGCCACGGGCGGCGGGGTGGCCGCGGTCGGCGCCGGCACCGGTACCGGCATGCCCTGGTTGCGGTTCAGGGCGGCGTCCTCCGCTTCCTTGGTCATCACCACGATGCTGATGCGGCGGTTGATCGGGTTGAGCGGGTTGTTCTCATCGAACGGCACCGCCGGGCCGAAGCCGAC
>JANJTY010000075.1 GCA_024710865.1 Lysobacteraceae bacterium
CGGTCAAGTCGCACATCCGGCGCGGTCTCGCTACCCTGCGCGAGGTCCTGGGACTGGAGCTTCTGGCGCATGAGTGAGCGTGACGAGCACATCGACGCCGCCCTGGCGGCGCGGCTCGCGCTCGAGCTGGCGCCGGTCGAGCCAGCGCCGGAGGCGCGCCTGCGCATGCGGCAGCGCCTGCTCGGCCGCTGCGAGTCCGGCCCGCAGCAGGTCGTGCGCGCGGCCGAAGGCGCCTGGCGACCGATCTTTCCCGGCGTTCGGGTCAAGACGCTGCAGCGCGATGAGGCAGGCGACAGCCAGACCACGCTCTGGCGGCTCGACCCTGGCGCGGCGATTCCCGCGCACGGGCACCGCCGCGACGAGGAGTGCCTGGTGCTGGAGGGCAGCATCGAAGAGGGCGGCACGCGCTACGAAGCCGGCGACTACGTGCTGGCACGGCAGGGCTCGCGCCAGGAGGCGGTGCGTTCGGCTTCCGGAGCGCTGCTCTTGATCCGTGGCGAATGCCTGCCCGCGCTGCCCGTGCGGCCGGTGCGGTTCGCCGCATCGGGTCGCGCCGACTAGTCGCTTCGAGGCTTCCGTCGCGGAGGCGCCGCGGGTGCATCCGCGCGGCGCACTGGCAACGTAGGGTTCGGGATTGACGCGCTCGACAGGCGAGCGCGTCGCAGCCTCCGGAGCCCCGTGCATGCGCCCGATTTCGCCTCCGATCCGATTCGCAGGAGTCTCCCTGTTGCTGGCGGCGTTGACCGCCTGCAGCGCGACCTCGACCCGGCCGGGACCGGCTTCGAGCGCTGCGCCCGAGCGGTTGTCGGGCCAGCCCAGCGCACCGGAGGGCCCTGCCGAGGTGCCGGAGCCGCCCGCGGATGCCGGCGCCCCCGACCGTGCCGCCCCGCCGGCCGCCACTGACTCGACCCCGGCCGAGGGTGCGAACCTTGCGGACGGTCGGCGCGACGCGCAGCCACCGCCGCCCCCCGCAGCGCCGCAGCGCAGCGAGCCCGCGCCGCCGCCCACGGGTGCGCCGCCCGCGCCGGTGCCCGCGGCACCTGCGCCTGCACCGCCACCTGCGCCTGCGCCGCCACCCGAACCTGCGCCGCCTGTACCTTCCGCGCCAGCACCCGCGTCAGCGCCAGCACCAGCGTCAGCGCCAGCACCAGCGTCAGCACCTCCTGCGGCGCCGCCGGTGCCACAACGCGTTGCGCCTGAGCCCGCGTCAGTGCCCCCGCCGGTTGCCGCTGCATCGACGCCGCCAACGCCGGCGGTCGAGCGCCCCGCTGCGCCCGTCGCCGGCCATCGGCTGTCCGGCCGGATCAGCCTGCTGGCGGGCGCCCGCCAGAGCGTGGACGCGGGCGAACTGGCCGATGCAGTGGTCTACTTCCTGCCCGACCGGCGTCCATCCCCGCCCGCGCCGGGTCGCTTCGTCATGAACACGCGCAGCAAGGGGTTTTCGCCCAGCCTGCTGGTAGTCCCGGTCGGCAGTACGGTGGTGTTTCCGAACGGCGATCCGATCCTGCACAACGTGTACTCGGATTCGCCCGGGCAGAGCTTCGACCTGGGCCTGTACGGCGAGGGCGAGACGCGTGAGCGGCGCCTGGATCGCACCGGCCTGGTCTTCGTGCACTGCAATGTCCACAGTGCGATGCAGGCCAACATCGTGGTGCTGGATACGCCGCACTTCACCCGCGCCGGCGGCGATGGGTATTTCGTGCTCGATGGAATCGCCGCCGGGCCGGGCACGCTGGTGGTGTGGCACCCGCGCGCGGAGGCCTTCACCCAGGCCCTGGCCGTGCCGGCCGATGGACCGCTCGCCCTGCGCCTGACCGCGAGCAAGCCGCGGCTCGGGCGACAGCGCTGAGGATGCACCGCATGAATCGACTCCTGTTCCAGATCGGCCCGCCGGCCCTGCTTGGCCTGCTGGTTCTCGCTGGCGTCGGGCTGGCGCTGCGCGCCCAGTCCGAGGCCGTGTCCAGCCACGTCGCCGGCAGCGCGCTGCAGCGCAGCCTCGCCATCCAGGATCTGATCGAGGCGCAGGAGCGCGCGGCCCTGCTGCTGCGCGCCGACCTTGTCGCCGGCAACCAGGCCTTCGTCGCCTATGTCTCGCAGGCCCTCGCGCCCAACCTGCTGCCCGGCATGGGCGCGGACGTGGCCTCGCTCACCGACATCCTGGCGGAGCGGCGCGAGCAGGTCGGCGTGGACCTGCTGGGCCTGCTCGGGCTTGACGGTCGCGTGATCGCAGCGACCGACGCCGCCCTGCTGCGTCAGCGCGAGCTGGGCAGCGAGGCCAGCGTGCGGCGTGCGCTGGACAGCCTCAGTCCGGCCACCGCCCTCTGGCGCGGCGGGGATCGTCTGGTGCTGCTGGCGGTGAAGCCGCTGCTGCGCGGCGCGACGGTCGAGGGATTCCTGGTTGCCGGCACCCGGCTGGAGGCCGGCTACGCGCGACGCCTGGCGCAGAGCGCGGGCGTCGAGGCGGCGCTGCTGCAGGTCGATGGCGAGCGCGTTCGGCTGATGGCGAGCAGCCTCGATCCGGCCGGTGCGGACGCCCTGACCCTCGCCCTTGGTGCCGACGTGGGGCTCGCGCCCGGCGTCGAGGTACGCCAGATCGAGCTGGCGGGTGCGCCGCACGC
>JANJTY010000090.1 GCA_024710865.1 Lysobacteraceae bacterium
GCACCATCCAGGAGAAGCCCGGCTTTCATGCCGTGGAGCAGAACCGCGCGCTCAGGGACGGCAAGCTCAATGCCTACTGGGTGCAGGTCAACAACAACATCCAGGCCGCCGCCAACCTCAACGAGGAAGGCCTGCCGGGCTACCGCAACCCGGACAATTTCATCGTGGTCTCGGACGCCTATCCCACCGTCACCGCGCAGGCCGCCGACCTGAGCCTGCCGGCCGCGATGTGGGTGGAGAAGGAAGGCGCCTACGGCAATGCCGAGCGCCGCACCCAGTTCTGGCGCCAGCTGGTCAAGGCCCCCGGCGAGGCGCGCTCGGACCTGTGGCAGCTGATGGAGTTCTCCAAGCGCTTTTCCACCGAGGAGTGCTGGCCACCTGAGCTGCTCGAAGCCAACCCCGACTACCGCGGCAAGACCCTGTTCCAGGTCCTGTTCGCCAATGGCCAGGTCGATGCCTTCACGACCGACGAGATCCCCGAGGACTACGAGAACCACGAGTCGGCCGCGTTCGGCTTCTACGTGCAGAAAGGCCTGTTCGAGGAGTACCGCCAGTTCGGCAAGGGCAAGGGCAAGGACTTCGCCGACTTCGACACCTACCACCGCGTACGCGGCCTGCGCTGGCCGGTGGTGGACGGCAAGGAAACCCTGTGGCGCTACCGCGAAGGCAGCGACCCCTACGTGCCGGCGGGCGAAGGCTTCCGCTTCTACGGCCATGCCGACGGCAAGGCGGTGATCTGGGCCCTGCCCTACGAGCCGCCACACGAGTCGCCGGATGCCGACTACGACCTCTGGCTGGTCACCGGGCGCGTGCTGGAGCACTGGCACTCGGGCTCGATGACGATGCGCGTGCCCGAGCTGTACAAGAGTTTCCCGCAGGCGCCGGTGTTCATGCATCCGGACGATGCCGCCGCGCGCGGCCTGCGCCGTGGCCAGGAGGCGCGCCTGGTATCGCGCCGCGGCGAGATCCGCGCCCGGGTCGAGACCCGCGGCCGCAACCGCCCGCCGCGCGGCCTGGTCTTCGTGCCCTGGTTCGACGCCAGCGTGCTGGTCAACAAGCTGCTGCTGGATGCGAACGATCCGATCAGCCGGCAGACCGACTTCAAGAAATGCGCCTGCCGGATCGAGAAGGCGTGAGGGAGAGCGAGATGACATCCGGAACCGCACATTCAAGTTCCTCTCCCGACGGGAGAGGGGAGTGGAGCTCGCTCCTCGCACGCACTGCCCACTTCTGCAGGGCGGGTCTCGCACCCGCCATCGCGATTACGTGTCAATTGATGATCTTCCTCGGCGCTGCCGCCCCGGTCGCCGCCCAGGACCCGCAAGCCAACGCCCCCGCCGCGCCCGAGCAGCCCTACCGCTCGCTCGATGCGCTGCGCCGCGGCGCGCCGCTGGATACCGAGCCGATGCCGGCGCCGATGGCCAAGGTCGAGAACACCGACCTTCGTCGCCAGCGCGGCTGGCCGGAGCAGCCGCCCACCATCCCGCACAGCATCGACGGCTACCAGGTCGACAAGAACTCCAACCGCTGCATGCTATGCCACTCGCGCGCCGGCACCGAGCGCTTCCAGGCGCCGATGGTGAGCGTCACCCACTTCATGGACCGCGACGGCCAGGTGCTGGCGCAGATCTCGGCGCGGCGCTACTTCTGCACCCAGTGCCACGTGGTGCAGACCGACGCGCGCCCGCTGGTGGAGAACGGCTTCGTCGACGTCGACCACCTGCTCGCGCCCGCCCCGGCGGAGGCGCACTGAGATGCTCGCGCGCCTCAAGCGCTGGCTGGGCGGCCAGTGGCGCGTGCTGCGCAGCCCCAGCCGCCATTTCAGCCTGGGCTTCCTCACCCTCGGCGGCTTCCTCGCCGGCATCGTGTTCTGGGGCGGCTTCAACACCGCGCTGGAGGTCACCAACACCGAGCAGTTCTGCGTCTCCTGCCACGAGATGCGCGACAACGTGTTCGAGGAGCTCAAGGGCACGATCCACTACAGCAACCGCTCCGGCGTGCGCGCCACCTGCCCCGACTGCCACGTGCCGCACGACTGGACCGACAAGATCGCGCGCAAGATGCAGGCCTCGAAGGAGGTCTGGGGCAAGATCTTCGGCACCATCGAGACGCGCGAGAAGTTCCTCGCCAAGCGCCTGGAGCTGGCCCAGCACGAATGGGCGCGGCTGAAGGCGAACGACTCGCTCGAATGCCGCAACTGCCACGGCTTCGACTACATGGATTTCACCCGCCAGGGCGTTCGCGCCGCCGAGGTCCACCAGCGGTGGCTGGAAACCGGCGAGAAGACCTGCATCGACTGCCACAAGGGCATCGCGCACAGGCTGCCCGACATGCACGGGATTCCCCAGGGCTGAAGCCCCGCGTTGCCGACCGCGCGCGTCCGGCTCAGACTTCCAACCAGGCCGCTGCGGAGACACGGACATGAACCGTCGGCGTTGTTCCCTTGCGGTATCCGGGCTGCTTTCGCTGGCGATCGCGCCGGCGCAGGCCGCGGACTGGACCGTGACCGATCCCGGCGATGCCGGCGACGGCACCTGCGACGCCAGCTGCACCCTGCGCGATGCCGTCGCGGTCGCGGGCGCGGATGACCGCATCCTGTTCGATCCGTCGTTGCCATCGCCTCTGGTGCTCGCCCTGGGCGGAGCGCCGCTGCCGATTTCCGTGCCGCTGCGCATCATCGCCAACGACGGCGTACCCACGCGCGTGCAGCGCAGCGGCGGCTCGGGACGGCTGCTGGAACTGTTGCCCGGCGCCGACGTGCGCATCGTGGGACTGGAGTTCCGCGACGGCCTGGCGCAGGCGGCCTCGCTCGCCGAGGGCGGCGCGATCCGGGTCGCCGCCGGTGCCCGGCTCGAACTGCGCCAGTGCGTGTTCCGCGACAACAGCGCCATCGTGTCCGGCGGATCGGCCGGTGCCGACGGTGGCACGGCGCGCGGCGGCGCCGTCCACAGCGATGGTGAACTGCTCGTCGATGGCTGCGCCTTCGTCGCCAACGTGGCGCGCGGCAATGGCGGCGCGGCGGGAGCACCGGGCGGAGGCAACGGCGGTGGCGGCGGCAATGCGCTGGGCGGCGCCATCCACGCCAGCGGCTCGCTTGAGGTGCTCAACAGCACCTTCCACCTGAACGAGGCGCTCGGGGGCGACGGCGGCAACGGCAGCGCCTTCGCGGCCAACTCCGGTACGCCGGGCGGCAACGGCGGCGACGGCGGCGAGGCCCACGGCGGCGCGATCTGGGCCAGCGCGTCGGCTGCGCCCACGATCGCGTTCTCGACCCTGATCGCCAATCGCGTGCAGTCGGGCGCGGGCGGGCTCGGCGCCGGTCCGGTGATGGGCGTGCCCCAGAATCCCGGCGGGCAGCCCGGCCTGGCAGGCGCGGAGAGCGCCGCGGCCCTGGGCAGCGATGCCGACCTCGTGCTCGACACCAGCGCCATCGCCGTCAACGTCGGCGATACGGTCTGCGACGGTGCCGGGCAGATCGCTCAGCGCAGCGGCAACCTGAGCGACGAAAACACCTGCCCGGGCACGCTGACGCCGGCCCTGCTGGGTGCCTTCGTACCCATCGATGTGGACGCGCCCCTTCCCCACTTCCGTCCGCTCGAGGACGCCGCCCCCGTGGACGCCACACCGGACTGCCTCGACGCGCTCGGCGCGGAGGCGGTGGTGCTGGACCAGATCCTTAATCCGCGACCGGTCGCGCCGCCCGGCGCCACGCCCGCCTGCGACTACGGCGCGGTGGAGTTCAACCCGCTGCTGTTCCGCGATGGTTTCGAGGCGCTTGCGCCCGAGCCGTGAGTCGGCGCCGAGCGTCGGTGCTCAATCGAAATCCGGGTCGTACTCGGGATCGACCAGGGCGAACAGGTCGTGCTCGTCGCTGCCCATGATGGTGACGTCGACGAACTGGCCGGGCTTGAGGCCGGCGCGTTCGCCGTCCTGGATCTGCACCGTGCCGTCGATCTCGGGCGCGTCCGCCTTCGAGCGCGCGATGGCGAGTTCGCCGTCGAGCAGGTCCACGAGCACGGTCTGCACCGTGCCCACCTTGGCCGCCAGCCGCGCCTCGCTGATCTCCGCCTGGCGCGCCATGAAGCGCGCCAGGCGCTCCTGCTTGACGTCCTCGGGCACGGGATCGGTCAAGGCATTCGCCGCCGCGCCCTCGACC
>JANJTY010000116.1 GCA_024710865.1 Lysobacteraceae bacterium
AGGTACTGGATCGGGATCCAGTTCTGGATCTCGGGCGAGCCGGCCGACGTCATGGTGAACGTGACCGAGCCGAAGGCGAGCGCGGCCGGAATGAAACGGCGCGGCAGGTCGGCGGCGCGGAACAGGGCAAGCGCGGTGGGATAGACCGAGAAGGCGACCACGAACAGGCTGACGCCGCCGTAGGTGAGGATGGCGCAGGCCAGCACGATGGCGAGCGCGGCGCGCTGCTGGCCAAGGCCCTTGAGCACCCAGCGCGCCACGCTGTCGGCAGCGCCGGTGTCCTCCATCAGTTTTCCGAAGATGGACCCGAGCAGGAACATGAAGAACCAGCTCGCGATGAAGCTGGTGAAGCCGCCCATGTAGGCGGTCACCAGGTTGGCCTGGCCTTCCGCGGCCAGCGGCGGCAGCAGGGCGAGGTCCGAGCTCAGGGCCACCAGCAGGGCGCAGAGCGGGGTGGCGATGAACAGGTTCATGCCGCGGATGGTGAGCACGATCAGCAGCGCCAGCGCGCCGATGAGCCCGATCAGGCTGAGCATGGGGGAAGGCCACTTCGGTTGACGTCGGCGGCGAGTATCGCGGCCGGGCGGCGGGCGGCGCACTGTACCAAGGTACAGATGCCTGTCCGCGGCAGGCGCACTAGTCTGCCGGCATCCGGCGCTTCGACCGGAGCCCGCCATTGCCCACACGCCGCATCCGAGGGGACACCATGAGACACAGCAGTTTGAGCCTTGCCATCGCCCTGGCCCTGGCCTGTACCGCCGCCGGCGCGCAGGACGCGCCCGCCGCCGAGGAAGGCGAGCAGGCCGAGGCCGCCCGCCTGGAGAGCGTCACCGTGTCGGCGCGCCGGCGCGAGGAAACCATCCAGGACGTGCCGGTCGCGGTCACCGCCTTCACCCCCGAGGCGATCGACCGCCTCAACATACGCGACCTTTCCGACATCGATGCCCAGGTTCCGAACCTGACCATCTACGCCGCGCGTGGCTCGAACAGCACGGTCACCGCCTACATCCGCGGCATCGGCCAGTCCGATCCGCTCTGGGGCGTCGATCCGGGCGTAGGCATCTACCTAGACGACGTCTATATCGCGCGTCCGCAGGGCGCCCTGCTGGACGTGTTCGATGTCGGCCGGGTCGAGGTCCTGCGCGGTCCGCAGGGCACGCTGTACGGCAAGAACACCATCGGCGGCGCGATCAAGTACCTCTCGCGCGAGCTGCCGACCGAACTCGAAGGCCACGCCAAGCTCAGCGTCGGCAACCACGGGCAGATGGACCTGCACGGTGCGCTCGGTGGCGGTACCGACAACGGCGTCTTCAGGTTCCGCGCCGCCGTCGCCTCGCTCAACCGCGACGGCTTCGGCGAGAACCTGACCAGCGGCGAGGATGTGAGCGACAAGAACATCGATGCCGCGCGCCTGTCCTTCGGTTTCTATCCGAGCGACAGCTTCGACGTCCGCTTCGCCTTCGACCACGTCGGCGACCACTCCGGCGTGCGCGGTGCGAAGCTGCTGGCGCCCAACCGGTTCGCGCCCGGGTTCGAGCCGCTCGACAGCCGCTACGACGTGCGCAACGGCATGCCCAATATCAACGATACCGATCTCGGCGGCGCTTCGGTGACGGCGACCTGGCGTCCGAACGAGAACTGGATCCTGAAGTCGATCACTGCGGTGCGCGACTCGCAGACCGAGACCAACATCGACTTCGACACCCTGCCCAACGTCATCGCCGACGTGAAGGCCTTCTACGAGGACGAGCAGTTCAGCCAGGAACTGCAGGCCAGCTTCGATGCAGGCGGCAGCGTGCGCGGCGTGGCCGGCGTGTACTGGTTCGATGGCGAGGCCGGCGGCCGGGTGCTCAACAACTTCTTCAACGTGTTGTTCGGCGACACCCAGGGCACGGTCGACACCGACAGCGTGGCGGTTTACATCGACGGCACCTGGGACATCAACCCGAGCTGGAGCCTGAGCGCGGGCCTGCGCTGGACCGACGAGGAGAAGAGCGCCGATGTGCTCAACCGCGGCTACTCCGACGCCACCTACACGACGCCGATCAGCGTGGCGGCGGACTTCGAGGATTCGGTCACCTTCACCAACCTGTCGCCCAAGGTGTCGCTCGACTGGCGCGTGACCGATGACATCCTTGCCTATGCCTCGTTCTCGCGCGGTTTCAAGTCCGGCGGATTCAACATCCGCGCCAATGCCGTCGCGGTGCCGCGTTCGGCGCGGCCGTTCGACGACGAACAGGTCGACAGCGTCGAGATCGGCACCAAGATGGCGTTCCTCGACCAGCGCGCCTTCCTCAACCTGGCTTACTTCAACAACACCTACGAGGACATCCAGCTGTCGGTCTTCACCAGCTTCACCGGCCCCGACGGCACGCCGCAGTTCTTCGGCGACTTCACCAACGCCGGCAAGGGCACGGCGCAGGGGGTCGAGGTCGAGTACCAGTTCCGCCCCAGCGCCAACTGGTTCTTCAGCGGCAACCTGGCCTGGCTGGACACCAAGTACGACGAGTTCATCAGCGCCGGCGTGAACGTCGCCCAGGACCAGCAATTCACCAATGCGCCCGAGTTCTCCGGCGCGGTCAATGCCGAGTACCTGCACGATCTGGCCGATGGCGGCGAGCTGAGCTTCCGGGTCGGTTACAGCTACCAGAGCGAAACCGTGCCCACCACCGACCTGTCGCCGGCCATCACCCAGCCCGGCTACGGTCTGTTCGGCGCCGGCGTGATCTGGAAGACCGCGGGCGCCTGGAGCTTCGCCCTGCAGGGCTCCAACCTGACCGACAAGGAGTACCGCACCACCGGCTACAACATCCCGGCCCTGGGCGTGCTGACCGGCTTCTACGGACCGCCGCGCCTGGTCACCCTGTCGGCGCGCTACGACTTCTGACTGACGCAACGGACGTGATGCACAGTACCTTCGGGGCCGCGCGAGCGGCCCCCTTTTTTTCCGCCGTGCTGTTGGCGGCCTGTACCGCCGGCTCCGCCCCGCCGCCGCTGCCGGACGTGAAGATCGATCCGGCACGCACGGCCGTGGTCGGCCTGTCGTCCGGCGCCTACATGGCAACGCAGGCGCACCTCGCCTTTTCCGATCGCATCCACGCTGCCGCCCTGCTGGCGGGCGGTCCTTACGGCTGCGCCGGCGGCGATCTGCAGGTCGCGCTGTCGAGCTGCATGCAGGGCGACCCCGCGCCCGATGCCGACGCCCTGCTGCAGCGCGTGCGCGAGCGCGCGGATGCGGGCGCGCTGGCGCCGCTGACGGGGCGGGACGGCGACCGCGTGCTGGTGCTGCACGGCACGCGCGATGGAACCGTGGCGCCGGCGCTGGGCCGGGCCGCGGCCGGGCTTTACCGCGGCCTTTCCGAAACGGTCGAGGTATCGCTCGACGACGGTCGCGACTTCGCCCACACCTGGCCCACCGCTGCGACGGGCGGCGAGTGCGCGGTATCGGAGCCGCCCTTCCTTGGCCGCTGCGGCTTCGACGCGGCTGGGCGCGTGTTCGAGATCCTGTTCGGCGCGCGCGGCGAGCCGCCAGCCGAGCCCACCGGCGAACTGCGCCGCTTCGACCAGGACGCCTATGCCGAACCCGGATTCCCCACCCAGATGGCGAACGAGGGATACCTGTACCTGCCGCCGGCCTGCCTCGCGGGCGAGACCTGCGGCCTGCTGCTGGCCTTCCACGGCTGCAAGCAGGACGCGGCCAGCGTCGGCGAGGCCTTCGTGCGCGACGCCGGGTTGAACCGCTGGGCCGACAGTGCGCGCGTGGTGGTGCTGTATCCTCAGGCCTCCGCGAGCTACCTGCCGCTGAATCCGAACGCATGCTGGGACTGGTGGGGCTACACCGGCGCCGAGTACGACACCCGCGCGGGTGCCCAGCTGCGCTGGGTTGGCAACGTGCTGGGCGACCTGCTCCCGGAGTGAGCGAGGCGGAGCGCGTCCGTGCTGGCTGATGCGGTGGTCGTCCTCGCCGGCCTGTTCTGGCTCGGCCTGCTGTTCGGCGCCGCGCTCTACGGCGAGCGGCGCGCGGCGCGCTTCGATGCGCTCTGGCCGGGCGTCTACGCGCTCTCGCTGGCGGTCTACTGCACGTCCTGGACCTTCTACGGCACGGTGACCCAGGCGGCCCGCTCGGGCTGGCCGATCCCGCCCACCTTTGTCGGCACCATCCTGCTCTACGCGCTCGGCTTCGGCCTGCTGTTGCGCGTGGTGCGGCTGGCGCGCGAGCAGCACGCCACCTCGCTCGCGGATCTGATCGCCAGCCGCCTGGGCAAGGACTCCTGGCTCGCCGCCACGGTCACCGCGGTGGCGGTGCTGGGCATGATTCCCTACCTCGCGCTGCAGCTCAAAGCGGTGGCGATGAGCTACGGCCTGCTCACCCGAGCCTCCGAACTGAGCCCGCCGGCCTGGCAGGACAGCGCGCTGTGGATCGCGCTGGCGATGGCGCTGTTCGCCATGCTGTTCGGCACGCGTCGGGCCTCGGCCCTGGAACAGAACCGCGGCCTGGTGCTGGCGATGGCCTTCGAGTCCCTGCTCAAGCTCGGCGCGATGCTGGCGCTGGGCGCGCTGGTCTGGTTCGGGCTGGACCTGCCGGCGACGCCGGCGCCGCCGCCGGCGTCGGCGCGCGACGCGGAGGGCTTCGTGCCGCTGGTGCTGCTCGGCGCGATCGCCATGTTCGTGCTGCCGCACCAGTTCCACGTCGGCGTGATCGAGTGCCGCGATCCGGCCCACCTGCGCACCGCGCGCTGGCTGTTTCCGCTCTACATGCTGCTGATCGCGCTGCCGGTGCTGCCGCTGGCCCACGCCGGCGACGCCCTGCTGGCACCGCTGGGCGTGCCTTCCGACCTCTACGTGCTGGCCCTGCCGCTGTCGCAGGGGCACGAGACGCTCGCCCTGCTCGGCTTCCTCGGCGGGCTCTCGGCCGCGACCGGCATGGTGATCCTGGCGACGCTCTCGCTCAGCCTGATGATCGGCAACCACTGGCTGACGCCGTTGCTGCTGCGCGGCGCCTGGGCGCGCGAGCAGGGCCGCGACCTGCGTGGCGCGGTGCTGGCGCAGCGCCGCCTCGGCATTCTCGCCATCGTGCTTGCGGCCTGGGCCTACAGCCGCGCGATCGCCGGCAGCGATGCGCTGGCCGACATCGGTGCGGTGTCGTTCTCCGCACTCGGCACGCTGGCGCCGCCGCTGCTGTTCGCGATCGCGCGACCGCAGACGCC
>JANJTY010000149.1 GCA_024710865.1 Lysobacteraceae bacterium
CTCATCGTGCGCGGCGCCTGCTGCCTGCGCCCGGGCCTGCCCGGGGTCTCGGACAACATCCGGGTGCGCTCGGTGGTCGGCCGGTTCCTGGAGCACAGCCGGGTCTACTGGTTCGGCAACGACGGCAATCCCGAGCTGTTCTGCTCCAGCGCCGACTGGATGGAGCGCAACCTGCTGCGCCGGATCGAGACCTGCTTCCCCATCCTCGAACCGGAACTGGCCCAGAGGGTCTTCAGCGAGGAACTGGAAACCTACCTGCACGACAACCTGCAGGCCTGGCGCCTGCTGCCGGAAGGCGCGTACGAGCGCATCCAGCCGGGCGAGGACGAGATGCCGCACTCGGCGCAGGATTCGCTGCTGGCCAGGCTCTGCCACTGATGGACGGCCGCGTGCGACCCAAGGGCCTGGAATCGGGCGATCTGCTGGCTGCGGTCGATCTGGGCTCGAACAGTTTCCACATGATCGTGGCGCGCCTGGAGCACGGCAGTCTGCGCGTGATCGACCGCCATCGCGAGATGGTGCGTCTCGCGGCCGGCGTGGATGCCGAGGGCAGCCTTTCGACCGAGGCGCGCGAACGCGCCTTCGGCTGCCTCGAGCGCATGGGCCAGCGCCTGCGCAGCCTGCCGCATGAACGGGTGCGCGCGGTCGCCACCAACGCGGTGCGCCAGCTGCGCGCACCGGCTGCCTTCCTGCTCACCGCCGAGACTGCGCTCGGGCATCCCATCGAGGTCGTCTCGGGCCGCGAGGAAGCGCGCCTGATCTACCTCGGCGTGGCCAACGGCCTGCCGCCGCGCGACACCCGGCGCCTGGTGGTCGACATCGGCGGCGGCAGCACGGAGTTCATCATCGGTCGCGGCTTCGAGCCGCTCGAGCGCGAGAGCCTACAGGTCGGCTGTATCGCCACCACCCGGCGATTCTTCGAGAACGGCAAGCTCAACGAGAAGCGCTGGCGCCACGGACTGACCGAGATCGCGGTCGAACTGCAGCAATTCGCCGCACCGTTCCGCCAGCTCGGCTGGGAGGAAGCGATCGGCTCCTCCGGCACGGCGCGCGCGATTGCCGCCATCCTCGCCGCGCTGCGCCTGCACGAGGGCGGCATCATCGCCGAGGGCCTGGCCCAGCTGCGCGAGCGCGTGCTGGCCTTCGGCAGCGTGGATCGAATCGAGCTGCCGGGCCTGAGCGACGAGCGCCGGCCGGTGTTCCCGGGCGGCCTGCTGGTGATGGAAGCGGTGTTCCGCGCCCTCGGCCTGACCGAAATGAAGGTCTGCGACACCGCGATGCGCGAGGGACTGCTGTACGACATGCTGGGCAGGGCCAGCGACCAGGACCCGCGCGATGCGACCATCGCGGCGCTGGCGGCGCGATACGGCGTCGATGTCGAGCAGGCGGCCCGGGTCGAGCGCACCGCGCTGGCGCTGTTCGAACGCGTCGCCGAGGACTGGAGCCTGGGCGAGGCGCAGCGCGACTGGCTGGTCTGGGCCGCGCGCGTGCACGAGCTGGGCCTGGCCATCGCGCACAGCCAGCACCATCAGCACGGCGCCTACGTGGTCGAACATTCCGACCTCGCCGGCTTTTCGCAGCAGGAGCAGCAGGTCCTGGCGCTGATGATCCGCGGCCAGCGCCGCAAGGTCGCCGATCCGCGTCGCGCCGACCTGCCCGAGCGCCTCGTCCTGCCCACCCTGCGCTGCACCCTGCTGCTGCGCCTGGCCATCCTGCTGCACCGCTCGCGCGATGCCGAGCCGCTACCGGCGTTCGAACTGAAGGCCAACGGGCAGGAGGTCTACCTCACCCTGCCGGCTCGCTGGCTCGATCGCCACGCGCTGACCCGCACCGACCTGGAAACCGAGCGCCCGTACCTGGCGGCCGTCGGCGTCGCCCTGCACATCGGCAAGAGCTGACTCAGGCCTCGGTCGGAGCCTCGGCCGGCGGCGCCGGCTGACGGGTCAGCAGGGCCAGCAGCCGTGCCAGGCTTTCGCGCATGGTGCGGCGGTCGACGATCTGGTCGATGGCGCCGTGCTGGAGCAGGAACTCCGAGCGCTGGAAGCCCTCGGGCAAGGTCTCGCGCACGGTCTGCTCGATCACGCGCGGGCCGGCGAACCCGATCAGGGCGAAGGGTTCGGCCAGGTTGAGGTCACCCAGCATGCCCAGGCTGGCCGATACGCCGCCGGTGGTGGGATGGCTCAGCACGGAGATGTAGGGCACGCCCACTTCGCGCAGGCGCGCGATCGCGGCCGAGGTCTGGGCCATCTGCATCAGCGAGAACAGGCCTTCCTGCATGCGCGCGCCGCCGGTGGCGGCGAAGCAGACCAGGGGGATGCGCTCGTCGTGCGCAAGCTCCGCCGCACGCGCGAACTTCTCGCCCACCACCGCGCCCATCGAACCGCCCATGTAGCGAAACTCGAAGGCCACCGCGACCAACGGCCGCGTGCGCAGCAGGCCGCGCGCGGCCAGCAGGGCGTCCTTCTCGCCGGTCTGCTTCTGCGCCGCCTTGATGCGGTCGGCGTACTTCTTGCTGTCACGGAAGCGCAGCGCGTCGACCGGCTCGAGGTCGGCGAACAGTTCCTGCAGCGAGCCCGGATCGAACAACGCCTCCAGGCGCCTTCGCGCCTGGATGGGCCGGTGATGGCTGCACTTCGGACAGACTTCGAGGTTGCGCTCCAGCTCCGGGCGGTACAGCACCGCCGCGCAGGCCTCGCATTTCTCCCACAGCCCTTCCGGCACGGCGCGCTTGGTGCCGCCCTGGGTACGGATGCGCGAGGGCATGAGTTTCTGCAGCCAGCTCATGGCAGCTCTTGGTGTGTGGTGGAAAGGGCGAAGTGTAGCTTGCCGGCGGGCGGACGCCGAACGCGCCTGTGCTGGCGCCACCCAGGGACCGCTGGGGCTGGGGGTTGGTGCCCGGGAGCGCGGCGGCGCCACCTCGCCGGCATGCATGCGATGCGGTCGCGAAGGAACCTCAAGCGCCGGTCGGGTCTGGCGACGCCTCGTCGGATGTTCGCTTCGCTCTGCACATCCTACGAAGCCGTCGCGAACCCGAAGGACGCACCGATGGCTCTGCTCTCAAGCTCGTCATCGCAACGCCGTGCGACCGCGGCACACAACCCTACGATCGGTGCTCGCGGCCCCGTCGCGCACGATCAGAACGCAATCGCACTCTCATGCTCCCTCGTGGCATCGAAGCGCACGCCCGGCGATCGCTCCTGCGCCAGCTGCAGGTTCACGCGCGAAGGGGCGAGGTAGACCAGGCGACCGGCCGCGTCCAGCGCGAGGTTCATGGCGTTCTTCTCGCGGAAGCCTTCGAGCGTCCTGGCATCGTCGCAGCGGATCCAGCGCGCGGTCGCGACCTGCACCGGCTCGAAGGCGGCCTCGACGCCGTACTCGTCCTTGAGGCGGTAGGCCACCACGTCGAACTGCAGCATGCCGACCGCGCCCAGGATCAGGTCGTTGCTCATCAGCGGGCGGAAGAACTGGGTGGCGCCCTCCTCGCTGAGCTGGGCCAGGCCCTTCTGCAGCTGCTTGAGCTTGAGCGGGTCGCGCAGGCGGGCGCGGCGGAACAGTTCC
>JANJTY010000165.1 GCA_024710865.1 Lysobacteraceae bacterium
GACGCTCGAAGCGCAGCGCGGTCATGCCGTCCTCGTAGTAGCCCGGCCGCGGCGCCCGCTCGCGATAGCCGGCGGCGCGGTAGAGCGCGATCGCGGGACCGTTGTCGGCCCGCACCTCCAGACCGATCCGCCGGCAGCCGCGCGCGCGCGCCTGGTCCTGCGCATCGTCCAGCAGGCGCCGGCCGAGGCCGTGGCCGCGCGCGCGTGGGGCGACCACGATGGAATAGAGCCGGGCGCGTTCGCTGCCGGCGCGCAGGAACACCAGGCTGTAGCCGAGCAGTCCCTCGGCATCGGCCGCGACCCGGAACGGATGCCGGTGCGCGATGAGGTGCCGGCGCATCTGGCGCGGCGCGAGGCGGTCGCCGGGAAACAGCGCCTCGAGCGCGAGCAGGGCGGGCAGGTCGGCGAGGGCGGCGTCGCGCAGTTCGACGGTGGGCTTCATACAAGGACGATAGCGCAGCCGCGCCGGCTTTCTCTCCCTCCCTTTCGCCGCAGGCCAAGGGGAGGGCCGGGGTGGGGTGCTTGTTCGGGAATAGAGCGCCCCCTCCCAACCTCGCCCTCCCCGCTGCGCGGGCTAGGGGAGGAGCAGTCGGGGCACCCGGTCGGCATCAGTCGAATCGGTGCCGCGCAGGCGCCCGGCCGGCTGGTGTAGCCTCGCCGCCCATGCAGCCGCCCGAACCCGACGCCCGCCCGCCACGCCTGTCCGCGCAGGTCTTCCTCGACGACCTCGCGGATGCGCTCTTCAGTCTCGACCGCGGCCTGCCCTGGACGCTGTGGCAACTGCTGCGGCGTCCGGGCTGGGTGGCGCGGCAGTACGTCGACTGGCGCGATGCGCGCCTGGTGCGGCCATTCCGCCTGGTGCTGGTGGTGCTTGCGGCCACGGCCCTCGTGCTGCACCTGCAGGGCGGGGTGGCCGAGTTCCGCGCCGGGTTCGCCGACGGCATGGCGGGGCCCGAGGGACGCGAGGACGGTCCCGTCCGCGGCGCACTCGCGGTGCTGGGACGGTTCGACCTGGTCCTGCTGCTGTGCTGGGTGCCGGCCTGCGCCCTGGCCTTCCGCGCCAGCTATGCCCGCCTGGAACCGAACCTGGCCGAGGCGGTGGTGTTCGCGCTGTACGCCCTCGCGCACGGGCTCCTGCTGCTGCTGCCGGTGCTCCTGCTCTTCGCCCTGGTGCCGCAGGCCGCGTGGCCGGGCGAACGCGGACCGCACGCGCTGGTCTGGCTTGCGACCCTGCTGTTCTTGCCGCTGCTCGGCCTGTGGCGCAGCGCGCATGGTTACGCGCGTCCGGAGGGCGCGGGATGGGCCCGGGCGCTGGCCTGCATGCTGCAGGCCAGCGTGCTCACGGGGCTGCTGCTGGTCGCCGTGCTGCTGGTGGCGATGGGCCTCGGCGCGGTGCTCGGCTGAGGGCCGGGATGGCTCAGAGCCCAGCCAGGGCCGAGGCCGCCAGGCCGCGTTCGTACTCGCCCAGGCCGCGCGCGACCTCGCGGTAGCGCGCCACCACGGCCGCGTCCTGAGGCATCCGCTCCGCCAGCGCGACCAGGGCGAGGCGGGTCTCGTAGTCGGAGTCCATGCCTTCCAGCGCGTCGAGCACGGCCAGGCTGTTCTCCGTCGTCGCCGGCATGGCCTCGGCCAGGCTGGCAAGGGCGAGGCGGCGCTCGTAGTCGGAGCCGATGGCCTGCGCCGATTGCGCGATCGCCGTGGCAACGCCGGCGCCTTCCCCTACCCGCTGCGCCGCGGCCTGCAGCGCGAGGCGAGCCTCGTAGTCGCTGTCGATGCGGCCGGCCGAGGCGATCGCCGCGAGCACCGTGTTGGCGTCGACGCGCTCGACCTCGAACAGCGATTCCAGCGCCAGGCGGTGTTCGTAGCTCGAATCGGAGCGGTCGATCGCCGCGACCCAGTCAGGGCCTGCCTGCGGGGCGCGCACCAGGTCCTCGACCGCCGCTTGCAGCAGCAGGCGGCGCTCGTAGTCCGAATCGAAGCCGGCCGCGCGCTGGTAGATGGCGCGCTGCACGCCGGCGTCCGGCGTCTGTTCGGTCAGCGCGGCGACGAGCACGCGGCGCAGCTCGTAGTCGGACTCGATCGCGGCGGCGCGCTGCACCGCGCTGGCCAGCGCCGACATCGACAGCGTGCCCTGCTCGAACAACAGGCGCAGGTAGCGCGCGCGCACGTGCTCGGACTCGATCCGGTCGACCTCGGCCAGCACCGCGTCGGCGCCGCCGCGGGCGAAGATGCGCGCGACGCGCGCCTTGGCGTCGATGCCGGTGGCGCGCAGCAGATCGGGGATGACCTTCGCCAGCCAGGCGCGCGCGGCGGCGTCCTCCGCCACCGCCTCGCCATCGAGGGCGAAGCTGCGCTCGATGCGGCCACCGGCCTTGGCGAAGCGCGCGCTGCGCACGACGCCCTGGTCCTGCGTCTCGATGCTCAGCTCGTCCTCCAGCGTGGCGATGTCGGTTTCGTCGGTGTTGAATCCGAACGTGCCCTTGGCCTGCATCGACAGGGCGTAGCCATCGCCCTCCAGTTCGACCGTGGTGCGCTCCCCGAACCAGCCGAGCTGGACCTGGTTCACCGAGCCCTGCAGCCGCGGCGCGGCGGGCGGGGCGGGCGGTGACGGAGGCGTGGGCGGCGTGGGCGATTCGGGCGCGGCGGGCGCCGCGGGGATGGGCGTTTCGCCCAGCACGATCGCGGGCAGGGCGAGGGCGGCGCCGGCCAGGATCGCGGCCAGCGAGAAACGCGACAGAAGCAGGGTGGTGCGGGAAGGCATGGGGCTGTCCTCGACGAGGTGGCGGACCCGTTCGACCAGGGCGGAATCGCGGCTGGCCATGGCCGCGGCCAGCGCGGGAACGGGATGGAGGTGGGCGTGTTCGAGACTGGCCGCGAGGCACTCGGCCAGGTCGCGGCCGCGACCGGTGACCGTGGCCGCCCAGGCGTCGCACTGGCGTTCGGCGATGTGGTCGAGCCGTCGTAAGGCGAGCGCGGACAGCGGCGTAGGCAGGAAGGCGGTGGCGGCGTGCTGCAGCAGGCGCCAGCGCGGATCGCGGCGCCGCAGATGGGCGATCTCGTGCGCCAGCATGGCCTGCTGTTGCGGCGGACTCAGGGTCTCGATGCACCAGTGCGGCAGCGCGATCGTTGGCGGACAGAGCGCCAGCGGCGAGGCGAGATCGGCGTCGGCGACCAGGTGCGGCGTCGGCAGTCCCGCGCGCTGCGCCAGCTGCGCCGCGAAGACCCGCAGCTGCGCCGACGCCGGCGGTGGCAGCTGGCGTAGACGCCGCCGGTAGCGTGCGAGGCGAATCCAGGCGAGACCCGTCGAGCTGGCGCCGAGCAGCAGCCAGAGCAGGGGCAGGGCGGGCGCGAGAGCGGCACGCCAGCGCGCGCCGACGGCGGCAGGATCGAACGCGTCGGCGTCGGGTGCGCTGGCTTCGACACCTTGCGGGGCGTCGCGTCCCGGCGTGAGCCTCGACGCCGCGGTCGGCACCGCTGCGGGCATGACGATGACCGGCGGTGGCGCGCTGCGCGTTGCGCTCGGCGTCGGATCAAGGCCGGCGGTACGCGGCTCGGATGGGTACGACGCCAGTCCTGGCGCCGACCACTGCCAGGCCGCACGCCCGCTGCCCAGCGCCAGGCTCGCGCTCAGCAGCGGCAGCAGCAGCGCGCCGCGCCAGAGCCACTCGCGCGCCTGCAGGTCGCGCACCAGCCCAAGGCGCTCGGCCAGCCAGGCCAGGGCGAGCAGGCCGCAGGCGTGCAGCCAGGCGGTCAGCAGCCAGGACAGCAGCAGGGCGGCGGGCTCAGTCATGGCGGCGGTCTCCCTCCAGCAATCGGCGCACGCGCTCGAGGTCGCCCGGGGCGATCTCGTCCTCGCGCACCAGGTGCGCGACCAGGGCCTTCGCATCGCCGCCGAAGACCGAATCGAGCAGGCGCGCGACCATGCCGCGCCGGACCTCGGGTTCGGCCACGCAGGCGGCGTAGACCAGCTGCCGGCCCTCGCGGCGCGAGCGCACGATGCCGCGCTTCTCCAGGCGCGAAAGCAGGGTCGCCACGGTGGTGTGGGCCAGGCCGCGGGCCTCCAGGGCGGCCGCGAGTTCGGCCGTGCTGGCCTCGCCGCGCTGCCAGAGCGCGCGCATCAGGTCGAGCTGCAGCTCGCTCAGGCTGGTGTCGATCGGGACCTTGCTCATGCGGACACTTCTACAGATGTCGTACTACAACTGTAGAAGATCGTCCGGGCGGCCGTATCGGCCGGAAGTCATGTCCCGGCGCTGCGCCAACCATCGGCGTTCGCCTGCCGCGGGCTGAGCGGCGGGGTGGCCGGGGTCTGGCGCCTTGATGCCAAGCTGTCAGACTGTCGCGGTCTTCCCCACCGCCCGAACATGAGCCGTCTTCTACTCGTGGTGGAAAAGGCCTCCGACTGGAGCGCCTACCACCCCTCTGCCAACGTCATCACCGCGCTCGATTACCTCAAGCAGCCGCACGAGGGCAGCGAGCGCACCCAGGTCATCAACCTGTGCCGCAGCTTCAAGTACCTGGGCCTCGGTCACTACGTCTCGCTGCTGGCCGAGGCGCGCGGGCACAAGGTCCTGCCCAGCGTGCGCGCGATCAACGACCTGCGCCGGCGCTCGCTCTACGGCATCGACATCGAGGATCTCAACGCCAAGCTCACCCGCTTCTTCCCCGAAGGCGCGCGTGACGCCACCGATTTCGGCCTGCTGGTCTATTTCGGCCGCACCAGCTACGCGCCGCTGGCCGACCTGGCGCGGCAGATCTTCGAGACCTTCCCCTGTCCGATCCTGCGCATCGAGTTCGAGCGCCAGCGCGTCTGGCAGATCGCCTCGATCAAGCCCGCCGCCCTGCACACCCTGTCGGACGCGCAGGAGGACGCCTTCGCCGAGGCACTCGACCAGTTCAGCAAGAAGCTCTGGCGCAAGCCGCGCGCCAAGCGCAAGTACCGCTACGACCTGGCGATGCTGCACGATCCGAACGAGGCCATGCCGCCGTCGGATCGTGCCGCGCTCAAGCATTTCGTCAAGGCCGGGCGCGAACTGGGCATCGAAGTCGACCCGATCACGCGCAACGATTTCGCCAGCCTGGCCGAGTACGACGGCCTCTTCATCCGCGAGACCACGGCGCTCGACCACCACACCTACCGCTTCGCCCACCGCGCCGAGCGCGAAGACATGGTCGTGATCGACGATCCGACCTCGATCCTGCGCTGCACCAACAAGATCTACCTGCACGACCTGCTCAAGGCCAAGAAGCTGCCCACGCCGCGCACCGAGATCGTGTTCAAGGACGATGCCAAGCGCCTGGCCGCGCTGCCGGAGCTGCTCGGGCTGCCGCTGGTGCTGAAGATCCCGGACGGCAGCTTCTCGCGCGGCATCAGCAAGGTCGAGACCGCCGAGGAGTTGAAGGACGCGGCGCAGAAGCTGTTCGAGCACACCGCCCTGCTGCTGGCGCAGGAGTACATGTACACCGAGTTCGACTGGCGCATCGGCGTGCTCGCCGGGCAGCCGCTCTACGCCTGCCAGTACTTCATGTCGCGCGGGCACTGGCAGATCTACAACCACGCCGCCAAGGGCAAGGCGCGCGTGGGTGGCTGGAAGACGCTGCCGGTGCGCGATGCCCCGGCCGAGGTGGTGAAGCTGGCGCTGCGCGCCACCGCGCCGATCGGCGACGGCCTCTACGGCGTCGACATCAAGGCCGCCGGCGACCGCATCGCCGTGATCGAGGTGAACGACAACCCGAGCATCGAGTCGGGCGTCGAGGATGCCTACCTGGGCGAGGACCTGTACCGGCGGATCATGCAGGAGTTCCTCAACCGGATGGAGCGCAAGCGCCTGGGGCTGCGCGGGTAGCCAGCGGCGGCGCGCTGGCGCGCGCAGGGTGGATCAGCGCAGCAGCAGGGCGGCGAGACTGGCGCGCAAGGGCCGGCCGGCGCGGACCGCGGTGCGGCGAGCCTGGCGCGCGCTGCGCCGCCG
>JANJTY010000197.1 GCA_024710865.1 Lysobacteraceae bacterium
GGGTATGCCGAGCTGTGCGTGGCGCCGGCCGGCCAGGTGCTGCCGGTGCCGGCCGGGCTGACGGACGTCGAGGCGGCGAGCCTGCCCGAGACCTTCTTCACCGTCTGGCAGAACGTGTTCCACATCGCCGCGCTGCAGGCCGGCGAGACGCTGCTGGTGCAGGGCGGCTCGAGCGGCATCGGCGTCACGGCGATCCAGCTCGCCAAGGCGCGGGGCGCCACCGTCATCGTGACGGCGGGCAGCGACGACAAGGCCGCGGCCTGAGGTTGGCTGCATCGCCCGCATCGCCGCGCGGCGATGCGGGCAGGGGTGCCGGCCCTCGCGCCGGCGAGGGGAGCGCGATGTGATGCCTGCATCGCGGGGGAGCGGATGCCCGGGCGCATGGTCCGGGCATTCGTGTTTCTGGGCGGGCTACTCCGCCACCACCAGGAAGGCGCCGCGCCCGCGCACCACGGTCAGCATCAGCTGGCGCGGCGGCGTCTCCAGCAGGCGCGTCGCGGTTTCGAGGTCGGCCACGTCGCGTCCGTTGATCTCGTGGATCACGTCGCCCGGCGCCAGGCCGTTGGCGGCGGCACGGCTGCGCGGTTCGACCGACTCGATGCGCACGCCGGCGAGACCGGCCTGGCGCTCGCGCCGGTCCAGTTCGGCCAGGCGCGCTCCGGCCAGGCGCGGGTCGAGGGATCCGGCATCGAGGTTGCTGGCGCGCGCCTTCAGGCGCAGCTCCAGGGTCTGGCGCTGGCCCTCGCGCAGCAGGCCGACGCGGACCGGCTGATCGACCGGCAGCAGGCCCTCGAGGTTCTCCAGCGCGCGCGGCGAGTCCACTGCCTGGCCGTCCAGCTCGACGATCACGTCGCCCGGCTGCAGGCCGACCTCGGCCGCGGGCGAATCCGGCCTTACCCGCGTCACCACCGCGCCGCGGCGCTGCGCCAGGCCCAGCAGCTCGGCCAGTTCGGCCGTGGCCTCCTGGGTGTCGACCCCGATCGAGCCGCGGCGCACCTCGCCGTGCGTGACCAGCTGGCGCATCACGTCACCGGCCAGGTTGGCGGGAATCGCGAAGCCGATGCCGACGTTGCCGCCGGAGGGGCTGAAGATCGCGGTGTTGATGCCGACGAGCTCGCCGCGCAGGTTGACCAGGGCGCCGCCGGAGTTGCCGGGGTTGATGCTGGCGTCGGTCTGGATGAAGTTCTGGTAGCCCAGGCCGCGCAGGCCGCTGCGTCCGAGCGCCGAGACGATGCCCGACGTCACGGTCTGGCCGAGGCCGAAGGGATTGCCGACCGCCACCACGAAGTCGCCCACTTCCAGGCCGGCGCTGTCGGCCAGCGGCAGCGCGGAGAGGGCTTCGGCCGGGATGCGCAGCACCGCGACGTCGGTGTCGGGATCGGAGCCCAGCAGTTCGCCGGCCAGGGTGCGGCCGTCGGCCAGGGTGACGGAGATATCGTCCGCGCCCTCGACCACGTGGTTGTTGGTCAGCACCAGGCCGCGTTCGGCATCCACCACCACGCCCGAACCGAGCGACTGCTGCACGCGCTCGCGCGGCATCGCCGGCAGGCCGAAGAAGTAGCGGAAGAAGGGATCGTCCGCCATCGGATTGCGCACCCGCACGCGGGTCTGGCTGTTGACGTTGACCACCGCTGGCGTGACCCGCTTGAGCATCGGCGCGAGCGAGGGCAGGGGCGCTCCGTCGACCTGGGCCGGCAGCGCGGCCTGGGCGGCGGATGGAAGCAGGGCCGCGAGCGCGGGCGCGGCACCGCCGCCGGGGTCGGTGCCCGCATGGCGCTGTGCGAGGTAGCCGCCGGCGAATGCGGCGGCGAGCAGCAGGGGCAGGGCGAGCCAGGACGGGGTCGAGGGTCGGGACATAGCGCTGGATTCGGCAGGGCGATGGAAAGGCGGTATGGGGTCGACCGCGCCGCAGGCAAGACGTTCCGCCGCCGACGCTCGCCGGCTGGGCGGGGTTCAGCGCCATCCGAAGCCTTCGCGGAAGCCGCCACCCCGACCGCCGCCAAGGCCGTCGTCGTGGTCCGGTGCGGTGCCCGTGGCCGGCGGTTCAGCCGCAACCCGCCCGCCAGGGCCAAGGGCGGAAAAGACGCCAGGTCTCGCGCCTGTCGGAATACACCCACCGGCGCATCGGTCGACGGCTGCCGGCAGCCGATGCCCGGCGTGCGAAGACGCCCCGCGGGTACGGACGCGGGATCGGCTTGGGCGCCAACCACAAAGCCCGGTATGAAGAAGTTTGCGCAACGGTTTGATGTTTCTGCGGTTGACATCGCCGAGGGTCGGGCGTAGCGTTGGCACCCGCCTCCAGCCACTAGATATTGTGGTTGGAGTCGGGGCGATGCCCCAGTATTTGGGGTCGGCGATCAGGGGCCGCCGTCCCAGGGAGAGGGTCCGAACGATGCGCCAACCCCAGCGTTCCCAGGCCGTGCCGGAGCAGTCCTGCGCCCTTGTGCGCCGGCCGTTGCCCGGCGCCATCGCCAAAACCTGAACAGACAAGAACGATCGCGGCCCTGGCCGCGGCAGACCACGGAGGCTTGCGAGACGATGAGTACGGTGCGCCTGGAGGCGGTGAAGACGGTGAGCGGAGCGGAGATTCCCCTGCAGCCCGCGTCCCTCGACATCTGGGACAAGAAATACCGCCTGAAGACCAAGCTGGGCGAGCCGGTCGACGCCTCGATCGACGACACCTACAAGCGCGTGGCCCGCGCCCTGGCCGAGGCCGAGGTCGGTCCGGAGAAGCAGAAGTACTGGTACGAGCGCTTCCTCTGGGCCCTGCGCCGCGGCGCCATTCCCGCCGGCCGCATCACCTCCAA
>JANJTY010000209.1 GCA_024710865.1 Lysobacteraceae bacterium
GGTCGAGCGCAGCGTGGTGCGGTCAATCCCGATCAGCGCTTCCAGATCCTGCAGCGGCGCGGTCATGCGTACCCGCCCGTCGGGCAGCCGCTCGATCACCTGCTGCGTCTTCGACTCCGCACTGGCCTTGTCGGCGACCTCAGCCATCGTCATCGGCGAAGCGGTTGCCGTCGTGAGCATCGACGACGGCGTTGCCGCCTCCAGGCCCGCGGACGCGCTGGCAGCCGGCGCCCCGGCCACCATCCCGAGGCCCAGCAGCAGAAGTCCGGCCGCATGAAGGATCAGTTGACGCATGGGTGCCTGCTCCTGAGGGTGTCATCTAGTTGACGCGCCGAGAACGGCGCAGTGGGCTGGTTGAGGTGGAACGGACGCGTAGCCTCTGCGAGACCACGTTCGGGTGCGGGCAGGCGCAGACCGATCATCGTCCGGGCAGAGGTGGGCTTGTCTTTTGTCGGGAGGGTGCCGGCCTGGGTCAATGCCTCCCTGGACACGGCCGTCGGCGACACGGCGGGCAGGCGTGGCCGTGGAAACGGCGATCCACACGGCTGGGGTCGGAGGCCGCTCTGCAAGAAGTTCGGCCGTCGAGGCCAGGCGCTGCTCTCACGCATTCGTCGGGCTCATGGTTGGACCATGGAAGGTCCACTACGGCAGGGTTGCCACCCGGAGGAGAGAACAGCGACCTCAAGACCATGGACGTTCCCCCGATCGCCCTCGGCCTCGATGCTATAGATAGCAGTTAACCGGTGATCGAATAAAGCCTGATGGCGTGAAGGATCGGTGCATCGCCTGCCCACGCCCGCCACCGACATGCGGCGTGGACCACCGTGTATTCCAACCCGTCACCAAACGGCAGAGCCGGTCACGTTGCGCCCTCAGACGAAGACCTGCCGGCACACTGATCGAAGCCTAGGCCGGAGGCTGACATGCACGCACTGCGGAAGGATCGCCATGGGCCGGCACCCACCGGTCAGCGATTCGGCGGCCCTGCGCGGTCGGCTTGCCGATCGCGCTCAGAGGGGCTGGCGACGTTGGTCATTCATGCTGGCAGAATCCGTCAAAGTGCGGGCAGGACGCCCCGGAATGCAGGCACCGGGCACGCGCTGCCCACGTCCACCCCGCTCAAAGGAGTGCACGCGACCATGACCGACCCTGCCTCGCCCTGGCATCCCACCGCGACGCTGCCGCGCACGCGACTGAAGGCGGTGCGCTGATGCCGAGCTTCAGCGCCGAATTCGAAACCCTCTGCGGCCGCCAGGCCCGCCAGCTTGGACGCGACCTGCGCAGCGAGGAGCTGCAGCGGCTGGAGGGCGAGCTGTTCGAGTCCTGGCTGCAGGCCGGCCGGGTGGACGAGCTGATCCGCACGGTCCTGGCGCGCCACGGCAACGACGGCGGCCTGGTCGACATCGTGACCCTCGCGCACCACCTGCGCTCGACCCGCGACGAGGCCCGCATCCATGCCTTCCTCGGCGCCCTGCTGACGCGCCGGGTCAAGGCGTTCTACCGCTGGTGGCCGAAGGCGGCGCAGGGTCACCTGGGTTCGATGCAGGCGGCCGCGCGCGCCGCCGCCGAGGCGATGGACGCGTTCATCGAGTACGTCCACAGCCTGCATGCGCTCGGACTGGACGCGCAGTGCGAGCAGCTGCGCGAGGGCATGCGGCGGTTCCAGGACCGCGATCCGCTGAAGCAGGTGCTGGCGGCCTCGCTGCCGGCCGCTGGGGACGCGACGGGCGACTAGGTTCCGGCCAGCGCCTTGTCGATCGCCGCCTTGACGTTCTTCTGTCGCACCGCGTCGCGCAGCGCGGCGAGCGCCTCGCGCCCCGGACCGGTCGCGGCCAGCGGCGCGAGGCAGGCCGCACCGACGGCGTAGGCGCGCAGGCGCTGGTCCGGCACCACGGTGAAGGCGGCGCGCGCGACCGTGGCGAGCGCGGGTGCGAGGGCCTCTGGGTCGAGCCGACCGGCGAGGTGGACGAGGCCCAGCAGCACCCGCTCCGAGGTCTCGCCCGGGAACGCAAGGAACCCGGGGGCGGAGAGGAAATGCGCCAGGCCGGTGCGGGCAAAGCGCGGCAGGGTCTCGCCCAGCCAGGCCAGCCAACGGTCGTCGGGCAGACAGGCGCGGCGCTGGTCCAGCTCGCTGAGCCAGCGCTTGGCGGGCTTGCCCGTGGCGCTGGCATCGAACCACTCGAACAGCCCGACCAGCGCATCGCGCTGCGCCGACGGCAGGGCCTGCAGCGCGGCATCGAGCTCGCGACCCCAGTCGTCGGCCTCGATCCGCAGCGGCACCCGGCCGTCCGGCCCGGCGCGCAGCCAGCGCGCGAGGGCGAGCACGGCCTCGCGGTCGGCCGCGGCGTAGCTGCGTTCGGGGCATTCGGTGTAGAGGCGGGCGAAGGCCCCGCGCGATTCGTCCGAGTAGAGGCTGGCGAGCTGCCCGGCCAGGGCCTCGCCGAGCAGGTCGGCCGGCGGCGGCTGGGCGAGGCGCTGCTGGCCGCGCCCCACGGTGGCCTCGCGGATGGCCTGCATCAGGCCCTGCAGCGCGGGTTTCATCGCATGGCGCAGGGTCGGCGTCGTGCGCTGTTCCAGCCAGCGCAGGACGGCCGCGACCGGGGCCTTGAACGCGTCGCTCATCAGGCCCTCGTCCACCCATCCGACCGTGCCGGCCAGGGCCTCGACCAGCGCGGAGGCGTATGCGGCGTCGCAGGGTTCGGCATCGCTGGCGAGCAGGGCCTCGGCCAGCGCGCGCCAGGCGCCGTGGTGGTAGTTCTCGTAGCTGGCCCAGACCTGCGCCGCGGTGCTTTCGACCGTGGGGCCGGGTTCGGGGAAGCGCCGCAGCAGGCGCAGCAGAAGGGCGCGGCGCGCCTCCGGAGCGGCCTGCGCCACCACGTCCCAGAGCCGGAAGCCCTGCACCGAAGCCGCCAGCTGGTTGGCGGCGGACTCCTCGATCCAGGCATCGAGGAAGGCATCCTCGCGTCCGGCCAGGGTGGCGCTGTCGGCGAGGAAGGCATCGACCTTTTCACCGTGGCGCCGCTTGAGCGCTTCGACCTTCTCGACCCGGCGCTGCTGCATGGGATGCGGTTCGGGATCGGCCCAGGCCAGGCCCTCGGTCGCCACCCCGTGGCGCTGCAGCAGCGCAAGCAGCGCATCGAACTGGTTCGGACCTCCAGCCAGCCGGTGCGGCGGCATGTCGCGCAGGATCCGCGCCGCCAGCGCGGCCTCGCCGGCCAGCATCGCGGCCAGGACGCGGTCGCGCGCGGCCGGCGCGCCGAAGCCGGATCCTTCCGCCGCGGCGAAGGCGCTCAGGGTGCTTCGCCGCTCCAGCCAGGGCAGGGCCAGGTCGGTCACGGCGGCCGCGAGGCGCCGGGCGAGGTCGGCCAGGTCGGTGCGGGCGTCGATGTCGGCCCAGAAGTCCTCGCCCGCGCGCAGCGCCTCGGGCCAGGCCGCGCTGCGCGCCTCGCCCATCGCATCACTGAGGCGGGTCGTGACGCCGCCCGGCCCGAGCGCCGTGCTGTAGGGATTGCCGTGCTGCGCGAGCCACTCCAGGCCCGGCAGGTCCTTCTGCAGGTCGAGCAGGGCCGGAAAGCAGACCGCCAGATTGACCGTGAAGCGTCCGTCCGAGCCCTGGTTCCACGTGTCGCCCTGCAGGTCGACGAGCTGCACGCAGCGCTGCGCGCCCTCGCCGCTCTCGCGCAACAGCACGCGCGCGCGGCGACGGAAGCCGGCCGGCTTGAGCTGCTCGGCCAGGACCTTGGCGATGTAGTCGATCTTGCTTCCGATCTTGTCGGCGGCGGCGGGAACGGTTGGCGTCGGCATGCGGATCGGACGTCGATGCGGGCTGGATCGGAACGGGCGCGTCAGTGTGCGGGAAACCGGGCGAACTGCGGCAGACCGTCGGCGAGGTCGTAGTAGTCGCCCTTCTCGGCCACGACGATGTGCAGCGCCGTGTGGACGTGGGTGGGCGTGTCGAAGGCGCCCATCGCGATGCCGGTCCAGTCGCGCTGCAGCGGATCGCAGAACAGGGTCGCGCCGCAGTGGCCGCAGAAGCCGCGCCGCGCCTTCTCCGACCCCTGGTACCAGCGGATGTGCTCGGCGCCCTCGATCAAGAGCGCGCTGCGCGCGACGTCGGTCGAAACGAAGTAGTGGCCCGAGGACTTGCGGCACTGGAGGCAGTGGCAGGCATCGGGCGCCTTGAGCGGGACCTGCACGCGGAAACGGATGCGACCGCAGAGGCCGGAGCCGTGGTGCAGCGGGGTATCGGTCGACCTGCGATGGCCTCGGATCGGGTAGCGGAACGCTAAGCGCAGGCGCCGCCCGCTTCACGGGCGGGAAGTCCCGAGCGCGCCGACCGATTTCCACCTGGGCCGCGCGCGGGCCTCGCGATCGCTCGATAGGCCGGCAGCCGGCGCGGCAGACGTCATCGCGGCATACGCGTGACGGTGCGAGGCGTCTGGCGCGTCGGCGCGCGTGCTTTCCGGTTGTCTTCCGCCGCGCAGCCTCCTAGGCTGCCGGCCGCATGGCTGACGCCTTTCCCATCGATCCGCTGCTGCCGGCGATCCTGGCCTCGCTGGCGGCGCATCCGCGCCTGGTGCTGGAGGCGCCGCCCGGCGCGGGCAAGACCACGCGCGTGCCGCCGGCCCTGCTCGATGCGCCCTGGCTGGGTGGGCAGCGCATCCTGATGCTGGAGCCGCGCCGCGTCGCGGCGCGCGCGGCGGCGGGGTTCATGGCCTCCGAACGCGGCGAGGCGGTGGGCGCAACCGTCGGTTACCGCATCCGCTTCGAGAACCGCACCGGCCCGCGCACGCGGATCGAGGTCGTGACCGAGGGCATCCTGGCGCGGCTGATCCAGGACGATCCGAGCCTGGAGGGCGTCGGCGCGATCCTGTTCGACGAGTTCCACGAGCGCCACCTCTCGGCCGACCTGGCCCTGGCCCTGGCGCTGGACGTGCAGGCTTCGCTGCGCGAGGACCTGCGTCTGGTGGTGATGTCGGCGACGCTCGAAGGCGAGCGACTGACCCGCTTCCTCGACGCGCCGCGGCTGTCGGCCGAGGGGCGCAGCTACCCGGTGTCGATCGCGCACTCCCCTGCCCGGCGCGAGGAGGCGCTGGAGCACCAGGTCACGCGCTGCGTGCGCGAGGCCCTGGCGGCGCATCCGGGCGACGTGCTGGTGTTCCTGCCCGGCCAGCGCGAGATCGCGCAGGCCGAGCGCGCGCTGGGTTCGATCGACGCGCAGGTCGTGCCGCTGCATGGCGAACTGCCGGTGGAAGCGCAGTCGGCCGCGCTGCGTCCCGATCCGCAGGGGCGCCGGCGCGTAGTGCTGGCGACCAACGTGGCCGAGTCCTCGGTCACCCTGCCCGGCGTGCGCGTGGTGGTGGACGCGGGCCTGGCGCGCGAGCCGCGCTTCGATCCCAACACCGGCTTCTCGCGCCTGGCCACGGTGCCGATCTCGCAGGCCTCGGCCGAACAGCGCGCCGGCCGCGCCGGGCGCGTGGCGGAAGGCTTCTGCTACCGGCTCTGGCCCGAATCGCAGCGGCTGGAGCCGGCGCGCCGGCCCGAGATCGCCAACGTCGACCTCGCCGGACTGGCGCTGGAGCTGGCGGCCTGGGGCAGTGCAGACCTGCGCTTCCTCGATCCGCCGCCGCCCGGCGCGCTGGCCTCGGCCAGGGATCTGCTGCGCCGGCTGGGCGCGCTGGCGGGCGAGACCCTCACCGCGTTCGGGCGACGCCTGCTGGGACTCGGCACGCATCCGCGCCTGGCCGCGATGCGGCTGGCGCCGCGCGCGGCGCCGGAACAGGCCCTGGCCTGCGACCTGGCCGCCCTGGTCGAGGCGCGCGATCCGCTCAAGGGTCCGCGCCGCGACGACCTGGCCGCGCGCTGGCAGGCCCTGGCCGCCTTCCGCGCCGGCCGGGCGCCGGGCCACGCGAACCGCGGCGGCCTCGCCGCCATCGACGCCGCCGCCAGGCAGTGGCGCCGCCGCCTGCGCATCGACGCCGCGCCGCCGGCGGACGCACCCGCGCACCTGCTCGGCGACCTGCTCGCGCACGCGTTCCCGGACCGCATCGCCCGCCAGCACCCCACCGATCCGCGCCGGCTGATGTTCGCCAACGGCCGCATGGGCCGCCTGTTCGACGACAGCGCCCTGTTCGGGGAGCCCTGGATCGTCGCCAGCGAACTGCGCTTCGAAGCCAAGGATGCGCTCGTGCTGCGCGGCGCGCCCGTGGATGAAGCACGGCTGCAGCGCGACTTCCCGCAGCGCTTCTTCGAGGGCGACGTGGTGCGCTGGGATGCGGCC
>JANJTY010000669.1 GCA_024710865.1 Lysobacteraceae bacterium
CGGACTCTATTGCCAGCGATCGAGCCACCCAGCTCAATCCGCTCTTATCCGTGTTGATCCGTGTTCATCCGTGGCTAGAACGCTCCTGCATCAAAGCGGCCGTAGATACCACTCGTACTCGACATCGGTGACGAGGCGCTCGAAGCTGGCGATCTCCTTGCCCTTCTGCGCGCCGAAGATGCGGCGGAAGTCCTCGCCGAATTGGCGCGCGACGAAGTCGCTGTGCAGGAAGCGCGCGTGCGCCTCGCGCCAGTTCGGGCTGCGGATCTCGGTCTGTTCGTAGGCATTGCCGACCACCGGCGGACCCGGATCGCGCGGGTTCTCGAGCCCGTCGAGGATGCCGGCCAGCACCGCGGCGGTGACCAGGTAGGGATTGGCGTCGGCGCCGGCGATGCGGTGCTCGATGCGGGTGTTGGCCGGGTCGCTGTGCGGGATGCGCAGGGCCACGGTGCGGTTGTTGAAACCCCAGCACTCGTTCAAGGGCACGAAGGCATTGAGCACGAAGCGGCGGTAGCTGTTGGCGTGCGGCGCGAACAGCAGCATGCAGTCGTCGACGCCGGCCTGCAGCCCGGCCACGGCATGGCGCAGGGCATCGCAGGGCGCGTCCTGGGTGCAGGCGAAGAGGTTGCGGCCGTCGCGGTCGAGCACGCTGACGTGGATGTGGGTGCCGCTGCCGGACTGTTCGACGAAGGGCTTGGCCATGAAGCTGCCGAGCAGGCCGTGGCGCTCGGCCACGGCCTTGATCGTGCGCTTGAGGAAGATCGCGTCGTCGCAGGCGGCGACGGCATCGGCGCGGTGCTTGAGGTTGATCTCGAACTGGCCGGGCGAGTACTCGGCCACGGCGGTGTCGGCCGGGATGCGCTGCGCCACGCAGGCCTCCGACACGGCATCGATGAAGCCGTGGTAGTCCTCCAGGTCCTGCAGGTAGTAGACCTGGGTGCTGCTGTTGCGCCGGCCGGTGCGCGGATTGATCGAGGTGCGCGGGCGGCCGGCGGCGTCAAGTTCGGCATCGAGCAGGTAAAACTCCAGCTCCACCGCGACCACCGGCGTCAGGCCGCGCTCGGCGAAGCGCTGCACCAGGCGCGCCAGGATCTCGCGCGGATTGGCGGCGAAGCGGCCGCCCTGGCCATCCTCCATCGTGATCAGGGCCTGCGCCATCGGCCGCGTGCTCCAGGGCATGGGGCGCAGGGTGCCGGGGATCGGCTTGCAGATGCGGTCCTCGTCGCCGATGTCGTAGCCCAGGCCGGTTTCCTCCACCGTGTTGCCGAGCACGTCGGAGGCGATCAGCGACATCGGCAGGCAGACGCCGTCCTCGAAGGCCTTCTTCAGGGCCGACGGCGCGATGCGCTTGCCGCGCAGCAGGCCGTTCATGTCCGGCAGCACCAGGTCGACCGCGGCCAGGTCGGGCAGGGCGTCGAGGGTCTGCTGGTCGTGTTCGCTGAAGGGCGTGGTGGACATGGCTGGAGCTCCGGAAAGCGCCGCGGCCGCGGTTGGCAGGGCTGCGGGCGAGGCTAGCAGAAGTTCCGCGGGGCGTAAAAAAAAATCAACGCGCCCAGCTCCGGTGCCCGGTAGCAGGGGCTTCGGCCCCGACCGGATTTCGCGGCTTAGGGCCGGGAGACGGTCGCGGCTGAAGCCGCTCCTACCGGCAAGGATTGGCGGAAAGTGGGAGTTTCTGGCGTGCGCGGCGATGCGCTGCGGTGGCTGACGGTGGCGGTCGCGGCTGAGGCTGCTCTTGCCGGAACCGCCTCGCGGGGTGTTGATAAAATCAAACAGCCGCAGTAGTGTCAGCCCTCCTTCATGCCGGTTTCGCGCATGCGACAGGTTCCGCTGGTAGGGCTGCCGTCCGATCTTCGCCAGATCGGCCCGCACCCATTCCATGCGGTGGGCGAGAAGTACCTGCGCGCGGTCACCGAGTTCGTCGGCGGCTTCGCGGTCGGACTCCCGGCGCTGCCGCAGCCGCTCGCGCCGGAAGCCATCGTGGCCGAACTCGATGGCCTGCTGCTCACCGGCAGTCCGAGCAACATCGAGCCGCACCACTACGGCCTGCCGCCCGAGGCCGGCGCCGAACCCTTCGATCCGGCGCGCGACGCCAGCACCCTGCCGCTGATCCGCGCCGCGGTCGCGGCCGGGCTGCCCATCCTCGCGCTCTGCCGCGGCCTGCAGGAGATCACCGTCGCGCTGGGCGGCAGCCTGCACCCGCGCGTGCACGAGGTCGAGGGCCTGTCCGACCACCGCGAGGACAAGACCGCGCCGCTCGATGCGCAGTACGCGGTGGCGCACGCGGTCCGGCTCGCGCCGGACGGGCTGCTGCAGCGCCTTGCCGGCGCCGACACGGCGATGGTCAACTCGCTGCACGGGCAGGGCATCGACCGCCTGGCCCCGGGCACCGTGGTCGAGGCCACCGCCGAGGACGGCCTGATCGAGGCCTTCCGCGGCGCGCGCGAGGACCGTTTCCTGCTCGCCGTGCAGTGGCACCCGGAGTGGAAGCCGGCCGAGCATCCCTTTTACGCCGCCATCCTGCGCGCCTTCGGCGATGCCTGCCGTGCGCGCCTGGCGACCAAACCCCGATAGAGTCCCATGGCCAAGAAACGCAGTGCGCCGCGCGCGCCGGAAAGCGAAGAGAGCGGGCTCAAACGCTGGCTCAAGGAACGCCGCATCACCGAGGTCGAATGCCTGGTGCCCGACCTCACCGGCAATGCGCGCGGCAAGATCATCCCGGCGGCGAAGTTCTCGCACGACTACGGCACGCGCCTGCCCGAGGGCATCTTCGTCACCACCGTGACCGGCGACTACCCGGACGACGAGGTCTACTACACCCTCGTCAGCCCGTCCGACTCGGACATGTTCCTGCAGCCGGATCCGGCCACGGTGCGCATGGTGCCCTGGGCGGCCGATCCCACCGCGCAGATCATCCACGACTGCTTCACCCGCGACGGCCGGCCGCACGATCTCGCCCCGCGCAGCGTGCTCAAGCGCGTGCTGTCGCTGTTCGAGCCGCTCGGCATGCAGCCGGTGGTGGCGCCCGAGGTCGAGTTCTTCCTGGTCCAGCGCAACACCGATCCGGACCTGCCGCTGCAGCCGCCGGCGGGGCGTTCCGGGCGGCCCGAGACCGCGCGCCAGTCCTACAGCATCGACGCGGTCAACGAGTTCGACCCGATCCTGGACCTGATGTACGACTTCTGCGACGCCATGGAACTGGACGTCGACACCCTGATCCACGAGAGCGGCGCGGCCCAGCTGGAGATCAATTTCCAGCATGCCGACGCGCTCTCGCGCGCCGACCAGGTCTTCCTGTTCAAGCGCGCCATGCGCGAGGCGGCGATGCGCCACGGCGTCTATGCCACCTTCCTGGCCAAGCCGATGAGCAACGAGCCCGGCAGCGCCATGCACATCCACCAGAGCATGGTCTCGACCAAGACCGGCAAGAACCTGTTCGCCGGAGCCAAGGCCGGGCAGCACAGCCAGCTCTTCATGCACTACCTGGGCGGGCTGCAGAAGTACGTGCCCATGGCGCTGGCCTTCCTCGCGCCGAACGTCAACTCCTACCGCCGCCTGGCCTATGGCGAGGTCGCGCCGATCAACGTGCAGTGGGGCTACGACAACCGTACCTGCGGCATGCGCGTGCCGCTCGACGTGCCGGAGGCGACCCGGGTCGAAAGCCGCTTCGCCGGCTCCGATGCCAACCCCTACCTCGCCATGGCCGCGACCCTGGCCTGCGGCTACCTCGGCATCAAGGAGAAGCTGCTGCCGACCGAGCCCTGCGCGATCAACGCGCGCGAGGTCGGGCACGAGCTGCCGCGCTCGCTGGAGGACGCGCTGGAGGCGCTGGAAGGCTGCGAGCCCCTGGCCGAGCTGCTCGGGCCGCGCTTCGTGCGCGCCTACATCGCGGTCAAGCGCGCCGAGTACACCACCTTCCTGCGCGTCATCAGCAGCTGGGAGCGCGAGTTCCTGCTGCTGAACGTGTGATGTTCGCGCGTCGGTAGAGCGAAACCGCCGATCAGCACCCTTGCCCGGGAAGCGGTGGTTCGATCGGGTGGCCTCGAACTGCGTTATCGATCCACCCGCCTCACCACGAACGGATCAGTCAAGGCGTCCCGCGCCACCTGAAGAGTCAAGGAAATCCCATGGACCTCGCCCACAAGAAAGCCCTGCAGCAGCTCGACGCAGCCCACCACCTGCACCCCTTCAACGACAACGCCGCGCTGGCGAAGAAGGGCACGCGCATCCTGACCCGCGGCGAGGGCGCCTACGTCTGGGACGCGGACGGCAACAAGCTGCTCGACGCCTTCGCCGGGCTGTGGTGCGTCAACATCGGCTACGGCCGGCGCGAGCTGGGCGAAGTGGCCTCGC
>JANJTY010000271.1 GCA_024710865.1 Lysobacteraceae bacterium
GACAGCTGCGGATTGGCCGCCACCGCCACGTTGCGGTTGACGTCGCCGCAGGCGGCCAGGGTGTCGATCAGCGCGGCATTGATCGCCTGCATCGTGGCCTTCAGCTCGCGCTTGATCACGCCGTGGAACTGGAAGGCCTGGCGCGTGGTGATGCGCAGCCCGCGCTCGGCAAAGCGCGTGGCGATGGCGTCGAGCTTGAGCCACTGTTCGGGCGTGACCACGCCGCCCGGCGTGCGGGTGCGGATCATGAAGCTGTAGGCCGGCTCCAGCTTCGCCTTGCGGCGCTCCTCGCGCAGGTCGCGGTCGTCCTGCTGGTAGCTGCCGTGGTACTTGATCAGGGTCTGGTCGGCCTCGGCCAGCGCACCGGTGACCGGATCGGCCAGGCTGTCGAGCAGCGAACCGCGCAGGCCGCGGCTCTGGCGCTTGATGTCTTCGACGTTGAGGGTGGTCATTGGACGGACTCGTGCTGGCGACCGGTGCCCCGATGACACGGCGTTCGGCCTTGCGCTGAAGGAGGGGCTTCAGCCCCGACCGTGAACGCCGGGACCGCGGCCAGGGTCGAGTCCACGGTCGCGGCTGAAGCCGCTCCTACGAGCGCGGGCAGGTCAATACACATCGCGCGCATAGCGGCCCTCCTGCTGCAGGCCCTTGAGGCGCTCCTCGGCGCGCTCGCGGCCGCCGAGGCGCGAGGCGAACACGGCGAGCAGGGCGGCGTGCACGTCCCGGCCCATGGCCTGGGCACCGCAGACGTAGAGGTGCGCGCCGTTCTCGATCCACTCGACCAGTTCGCGCCCACGTTCGAGCAGGCGCTGCTGCACGTAGATCTTCTGCTCGCCATCGCGCGAGAAAGCCAGGTCCAGGCGATGCAGGGCGCCAGACTTGAGCGCCGCCTGCCACTCGGTCTGGTACAGGAAATCGGAGCGGAAGCGGCGCGCGCCGAAGAACAGCCAGTTACGACCCGAAGCGCCCGTCGCTTCACGCTCCTGCACGAAGGCGCGGAACGGGGCGACGCCGGTGCCCGGGCCGACCATGATCAGGTCGCGGCCGGCGTCGGTGGGCAGACGAAAGCGTTCGTTGGCCTCGATGTAGCCGCGCAGGCGGACGCCCTCCCCGCTCGTGGCCAGATGATGCGAGGCCGTACCGAAACGCAGTGGCTCGGCATCGCCAAAGCCGACCACGTCCACGGTGAGGTGCAGTTCCTCGCCGACCGCGGCCTGACTGGACGCGATCGAATACAGGCGCGGGGTGAGCGGACGCAGGGCGGCGACCAGTTCGGCCGGCTCGAAACGCACCGGCCAGCGCCGCAGTGCGTCGATCAGCTGGAAACGCTCCAGCAGGGCCGCGAGCTCGGCCTGGTGCGCCGGCGCGAGCAGGTTGGACAGGGCCGCGTCGCGGGCGCCCTGCGCGATGGCCTGCAGGGTCGGGCGCGCGAGACGGGTGAGTTCGCGCCGCTCGGCGAGCCAGGTGCGCAGCGGCAGGGACTCGCCGCCATGCTCGACCAGCGCATCGCCGTCGAGCGCCGTGGTGCGCAGCACTGCCTCTACAAGCGCGGGCGGGCTGGGTGCGAACACGCCGAAGGCATCGCCGGGGTGGTAGCGCAGCCCGCTGCCGGCCAGATCCAGTTCGATGTGGCGCACGTCCTTGTCGCTGCCCTGGCCGGTTAGGCGCTGGTTGCCGAGCAGTTCGAGCAGGGCCGGGCGTTCGCGCGTGCCGGTCGGCGCCGCGTTCGGGCGCAACGGTGTCACGGTGGCGAGCGGCGCTTCGGTCTTGAGCAGCTCTCGAGCCTGGACCAGCGCCTGGGAACGCCAGGGCGTGGCCACGGCCTCGATGTCGAGGTCGGCGTCGGCGCGCGGCAGGGCGCGCTGCGCGCCGAGCTCGGCCAGGCGCGCATCGACGCGGCGGCCGATCTCGCAGAACTTGGGGTAGCTTGAATCGCCCAGGCCCAGCACCGCATAGCGCAATCCGGGCAGCTTGGGCGCGCGCTTGCCCTCCAGCCAGTCGATCAGGCCCTGCGCATCGTCGGACGGATCGCCGTCGCCCTGCGTGCTCAGCACGAAATAGACCAGTCGTTCGCCCGCCAGCTCGCGCTGCGGATAGGCATCGGCGCGCAGCAGGCGCACGGAAAGCCCGTCGGCCTCGAGCGCGGCGGCCAGCGCTTCGGCGGCGCGGCGCGCGTTGCCGGTCTGGCTGCCGTAGATCACGGTCGCGCGTGCGGCGGCCAGGGCCGGCGCACTCGCTGTCGGCTTCGCCGAGGCGCCGCCGCTGCGCGCGGCCGCCAGCGCCGCGGCATAGCCGGAAAGCCACCACAGCGCTTCTGGCTCCAGCCCGGCGAGGCGCGCGGCCCAGTCCTCGGCCTCCGGCAGCGGCAGGGCTTGGCGCAGGGCGGCTGGGAGGGACATGGCGGCATTCCGGCGGAGGACGGGGTGTGGCCATGCTAGGGAGCGGCCACTGCCCGGCGGAAAGGACGGCCGGTTATCCGCTCATGCGCCCCGGGCATGTATCGCTTCATTCGGACAAAGCGATATAGTTGCGCCCGACCAAGCCGGGGCATCGAACGGGTGGTTCGAACCTTGCTGAGCCATGGTTCGAGACGCGCGGCCTCGACCCTTCGATCCGCACCCGGTGCGGCCTCAGGGTTCGTTCCGCGCTCCTCACCACGAACGGACCGAACGGTGCGGCCTCGACCTCCGGTCTCGTTCCGCGCTCCTCACCACGAACGGTCCGGGTGTGTTGCGTCGCCCCCCACTAAACGTTCCAGTCCATTCCGAACCCATGCGCCTTTCCTTCGAATTCTTTCCGCCCAAGACCGACGAGCAGCGCGAGCAGCTTGAGGCGTCGGCCTCGGCGCTCAAGGCACTCAACCCCGAGTACGTCTCGGTCACCTTCGGCGCCGGAGGCTCGACCCTGAGCTACACGCCGGAAACGGTTCGCCACCTGCGCGAGGCGCACGGGCTGGATGCCGCGCCCCACCTTTCCTGCATGGGTGGCACGCGCAGCGAGATCGCGGCCCTGCTGCACCGCTACCGCGCCATGGGCTGCCGCCGCGTGGTGGCCCTGCGCGGCGACCTGCCCTCGGGCATGGCCGCGGCCGGCGACTTCCGCTACGCCAGCGACCTGGTCGAATTCATCCGCGCCGAGCACGGCGACTGGTTCCACATCGAGGTCGCCTGCTACCCGGAAACGCACCCGCAGTCACGCGACGCGCAGACCGATCTTGCCAACTTCCAGCGCAAGGTCGAGGCCGGCGCCAACGGTGCCATCACCCAGTACTTCTTCAATGCCGACGCCTATTTCCGCTTCGTCGACGAGGCCAGGGCGCTGGGCATCGGCATCCCGATCGTGCCGGGCATCATGCCGATCACCAACTTCTCGCAGTTGCGCCGCTTCTCGGAACTGTGCGGGGCCGAGATCCCGCGCTGGATCAGCCAGCGCATGGCCGGCTTCGGCGACGACGCGGCGGCGGTGCGCGGCTTCGGACTCGATGTGGTGACCGGTCTGTGCCGGCGCCTGCTGGAAGGCGGCGCGCCGTCCCTGCACATCTACACCCTCAACCGCGCCAAGGCCTCGCTCGCGCTGGCCAGGGCGCTGGGCTGAACGCGACGCACGGAAGGCGACGCAGGTCTCGCGCCGTGCGTCGGCTTCCGCGCGATACTGGGCCATGCGCCCCGCGTCGCTCCGCCTGCTCTTCCTCGCCCTGCCCGCCCTGCTCCTCGTCGACACGGCGGTCGCTGCGCGGCTGCACCGCTGCATCGACGCCGACGGCAACCCGCTTTTTTCCGACCAGCCCTGCAGCGCACAGGGCGCACGCCGTCCGGAAGACCCCGCCCCGCCCTCGCCCGAGGAGCTGGCCCGCAGCGCGGCCGAGCAGGCCGAGCGCGACGCGCGCCTCGGCTACTGCCCGGCCTGGAGCCTTGAATCCTTGCAGGAGGAACTCCAGGCCAGCTTCGATGCGCGCGACATCAATCGCCTGGCCGCGCTTTACCACTGGCCCGGCGCCACCAAATACAGCTCGACGGTGGTGTTGAACGAACTTGAGCAGCTGCTGTCCCGCCGCCTGACCGATGTGGCGGTGGAGGAAGCGGAACTGCCGTCGGATTGGCAGCCCGGCGACCCGGAGCCGCCGCCGCGCCTGCGGCTGGAGCTGGCCGGGCAGGACGATTTCGAGATTCCCCACTACGCCCGATTCTCGGTCCTGCGTCATGCCGGCTGCCTGTGGATCGGACCGGCGGACTACGTGGCCGAAGTGGGGCCGCCTGAGTCGCCCTTGGAATCAGGTCACGGCGGGTAGCTCAGGCAAAGCGCGCAACGCCGCCGAGACGGCGTGACGCAGTGCAGGGTCGATCGACTCCAGCGCGGCCACGGCGCCCAGCAGCACATCCAGGTCCTGCCGCCAGGCGAGCTGGTCGAGTTCCGCCGGATCGGGCGACACCGCATCGCCCTGTCCCAGGCCGGCGCTGGCCAAGGCATTCAGTTGCTGGCGCAGGCGGCGCAGGCGGCGACGCCAGCGGTGGAGGTCTTCGATATCTCCGCTCGTTCGCGCCACGCGCGCGGCGCGCC
Source organism: Lysobacteraceae bacterium (assembly GCA_024710865.1). Taxonomy (GTDB): domain Bacteria; phylum Pseudomonadota; class Gammaproteobacteria; order Xanthomonadales; family Xanthomonadaceae; genus JANJTY01. Next base: position 4,558 of record JANJTY010000271.1, read on the forward strand.
GGATTCGGCGCGTGCTGCGCTCCAGGGCGCGGCTGAGGTGTGCCTCTTCGACGCGCTCCCAGGGCAGGGATTCCAGCCGGGTACGGCAGGCGACCAGGCGGTCACGCAGGCGCTCAAGTTCCGGATCGCGCGCCAGGCGCTCGGCCAGCAGCGCGTCACGACGCGCCTTGAGCGCGGCGCGCACCGTGCGCAGCTCGGTTCGCAACACGCGTCGCTCGACCGCCGGCAGCATCGTTCGCGCACGCGCGAGCGTATCCAGCGCTGCATGCGCGTCGCGCAGGTCCGACAGCGAACGGCACAGGCGCCGCAGGCGCCGGTCGAGGCGCTCGGCCCGGGCGCCCAGTCGCCCGCCCGCCAGTGCCAGCGCAGCGCGCACGCGGCGGATGGATTTTCGGCCCTGGTGGATGCCGGCGTGACGGGCAAGGCCGGCACGCGCCAACTGGGCCAGGCTACGGTCGAGTTCCGCCAGGGCGTAGGCGCACAGGGCCGCGCCTGGCGCAGGCGCACGCGGTACGGCAGGCAGGTCGGAATCGCTCATCGGGCACAGCATGCGCGGCCGCGGGCGAGTCTGCCACCCGCGTCAGGTTGCAGGACCGTGACAGGCTGTCACGAAGGCCACCGTCTCAGCCGGCGGGACGCCACAGGTCGACCGCGAACTCGTTCTCGAAAGGCGGCACGTTGCACTCGATCACATCGTCCGGCGCGATCTGCAGGGTGGCGCCGACGATGTCCGCCACCACCGGCAGACGACGCGCCAGGCGGTCCACCAGCACGGCCAGGAAGATCGCCTCGGCGCCCCGTCCGCGCAGGAACTCCAGCACGCGCTGGGCCGAATAGCCCTGGTAGAGCACGTCGTCGACCACAACCACCACGCGCCCGGCGAAACGCGCGGACTGCTGGGCGGCGTCGAGTTCGAGCGCGGTGTCGGGATGCAGCAGCTCGAGATCGTCGCTGTAGCGCTTGACCTTGAGGTCCATGCGCTGCAGGGCAAGGTCTGGCGCGATGCGGCCAAGCCGCGCCGCGAGCAGATCGGCCAGTGGCGCGCCGCGACGCAGCACGCCGATCAGCGTGGCCGGGCGCCCCTCGATCAGCGCCGCCGCCCGCCGCGCCATCGCATCAAGCAGGCGCGCGGCGCCGTCGGTGTCGTAGAGGCGAAACTTGACCCCGCTCATGCGCCCGCCCCGCAGCATTCAGGACCACACCCGGATCCACTCATCGCATCGCTCCCCGTTCGCGCGAAGCGTGCATTCTGCATCAGAACGCCGCCGCGCGGCCGCGCTTGCGCAGGTGCGGCCATCGGTTCAGTCTGCTCGCAGCACGTCCGCGGAGAACGGCAATGTCGCTGCGTTGGCTTGGCCTTTTGGCCGCGACCCTGGTTGCGACCGCACCCGCGCTGGCATCGCCGGACCTTCCGGCCTGGCTGGCCGGCACCTGGCAGACCGGGGAAGGCGGAGGCACCGTGCGCGAGCACTGGGAGGCCCCGGCCGGCGGCTTCATGGTGGGCCTGAACCTGAGCATTCGCAGCGAAAGCGCCCGCTTCGAGTTCCTGCGCATCGCCCCGGACGCCGAGGGCCGGCTCGCCTACCACGCCAGTCCCGGCGGCCGGCATCCACCCACCGTGTTCGTGCTCGAGCGCAGCGATGCGCGCTCCGTCGTGTTCGCCAATCCCGCGCATGACTTCCCGCGCCGCATCGGCTACGCGCTGCAGGAGGACGGCGGACTGCTGGCCTGGATCGAGGGACCGGATGGCGACGATGCACGCCGTACCGAATGGCGCTTCCGCCGAGCCAGCGCGTCGCCCTGAGCAAGACCGCACTCAGAGACGCAGGCGCGACTCGCCGCTGATCCGGCCCTCGGGATCGAAGCGCCGTTCGACCAGGA
>JANJTY010000349.1 GCA_024710865.1 Lysobacteraceae bacterium
TGGACAGGGCGTGGGGGGTGTTCATGAGGCGACTCCGTGATTCTGGCGTTTGGCTGGGTAGCGATCCGATGCTCGCTGCGGCTCAATGGCTTCCGACGGTTTCAGCGGACAGGTCCGGTGTAGGCCCCCGCGCCGACGAGATACTTGCCGACGCGCACGATGTAGCTGTGCTTGTTCTCGACCTTCAGGTTGGCCGGGTTGCGCCAGGCATAGTGGACATCGCCCTCGCCCTTGCTCCTGGCCAGCGCGATCATGTCGCGGATGAAGTACTTGCCCTTGGCATCGACGAAATCGCCGGCCTTGCGCCCGACCTGACGCGGGCTGCCGCCATGGGCGTAGACCAGCTCGTCCTCCATCCCCACGACGAAGATGTACAGGTCGTCGTGGACGAAGCCGCCGTTGAGACTGTTGAAACGTTCGAAGGCGCGTTCGCCGTGCACCTTCAGCTCATGCACCGCACGCCAGAGCATCGACTTGGCGAGCTCGATCGAAGCGTTCGGAGCGTAGTAGCCGACGACCAGGATGCGGTCGCCCACTGCGCGATAGGTGGCGATCTTCGGTTCGGCACGGTTGCGCGCCGGGTTGTACCAGCGGTATTCGACGGTTCCCGTCCCCGCGGACCTGGCGCCCTCCAGCATCTCGCGGAAGAAGGGGCGCCCATCCGAGTCGGTCATGTCGCGCACGTTGCGCCCGATCAGCGCGCCCGACGAGCCGCCGCTGGCGATCAGCTTGCCGTCCGTGTCCACGACATAGACGTAGAGGTCGCCGTCGTGGAATTCGCCGGCCTGGCTGAAGGTCGCCAGCGCCTGCTCGCCCTTGTCGCGCAAATGGCGCTCGGCGCGATCGAGCAGCGCCTGCGTGCGGGCAACGGCTGATTGTTCCTGAACACCCCGCGGTGCGGAGGTTTCCGCCTGGAGCGACATGGTGTTCAATGTGATGCCCAGAACGGCGGCGAGGATGAGGGTTCTCAACGGAGCCATGTCGCGATGTCCTCCCAAAGAAGAGTGCGGCGAGGTTCATTCTAGGGCGGTTCGCGATCGGCTTCTTAGTCCGGCTGGACGATGTCCGGCGCTTTTCCGGGAGCAGATACTCCGGCACAGCGCCGTATCTCGGCATCGTCGTCATTTGAAGGAGCATTGCATGACTGTAACCGTCGTAACCGGCTCGGCGTCGGGCATCGGGGCCGCCGTCAGCGCCCAGCTGCGGCAGGCGGGGCATCGCGTGATCGGCATCGACCGTCGCGATGCGGACATCGTCGCGGACCTCTCCACCGCCGAAGGGCGGCAGGCGGCGGTGGCGGCCGCACTCGCGGCCTGCAACGGCGTTCTCGACGGACTAGTGTGCTGCGCCGGCATGGGGCCGACGGCGAGTTCATGCGGCCTGATCGTCGCGGTTAACTACTTTGGTATGAGTGAGCTGCTGGACGGGTTCGGCGATGCCCTCGCGCGCGGCAACAAGCCTGCGGCGCTGCTGATCGGATCGGTGGCCTCGGCGCACCCGGGCATCGACAAGCTGCCAATGGTCGAACTGATGCTCGCCGGCGACGAGGCCGCGGCCAAGGCGCAGGCCGACGCGATGGGCAATCCGCAGGCCGCTTACGCCGGCTCGAAGTACGCTGTCACGGTGTTCGCGCGCCGCAAGGCGGTCGAGTGGGGCCGCCGCGGCATCCGTCTGAACGTTGTCGCGCCCGGCGCCGTCGAGACGCCGCTGTTGCAGGCCTCGCTGTCGGATCCGCGCTATGGCGAAGCGATCCGCAACTTCGTCTCGCCGCTCGGGCGCAACGGCAGCCCGGATGAGATCGCGCGGGTGGTTGGCTTCCTGCAGTCGGAACCGGCGAGCTTCGTACACGGTACGGTGGTCTTCGTCGACGGCGGCATGGATGCGCTGACCCGTCCGGACCGGTTCTGACCGCATGGGGTGCGCACCCGCGATTCACGGGAAGCGAGCAGCATGACGCGCGACGCGCACAACGGAGCAATCATGCCGGACGCGGGTGAATTGCCGGGCAGCGGTCCGGAAGCCCGGCGCCGGCAGATTCTCGACGCCGCGGAGGCTTGTTTTCGCGACAAGGGCTTCCACGGTGCAAGCATTGCCGACATCTCCGCGATAGCGGGGGTCAGTGCCGGTCATATCTATTACTACTTCCGCAACAAGGAAGAAATCATCACCGCGATCGCGGAGGCCGAGCTCGAAGCCTTGCTCGAAATCCACGATAGCGTGCGCCTGGAGCACGACGTCGTCGAGGCGATCGTCGCACGCTCGGGCGATATCGCGCTGCATTACGCAGACCCGCAAAACTCCCGCCTGCGTCTGGAGATTCTCGCCGAGAGCGCGCGCAATCCCTGCGTCTCCGCACGCGTCCATGCGCTCGATAGGCGCGCGCGCGAAAGCGCCTACCAGAGCTTGCGACGGGTCAATGCGGGATTATCGGGCGAGGCGCTCGAAGCGCGGATTGCCGTCCAGTACGAGCTCATCAGCGCGATCCTGTTCGGCATCACCGCCCGTGCGGTGCGCGGTATTGATGTGGATCATGAAGGTCTCAAGCGGGCGGTGATGGACTCCGTGCGCCACGTCCTCGAGCGGAGTTGAATTCAGCGATCTGCGCGTTCGATCAGCGCGTAAGCCGAGTGGTTGTGGATGGACTCGAAATTTTCGGCCTCGACGATGAAATGGCCGATGCGCGGGTCCGCGCCGAGTGCGCCGGCAATGTCGCGGACGGTGTCCTCGACGAACTTCGGATTGTCGTAGGCGCGTTCGGTGACGTGCTTCTCGTCGGCGCGCTTCAATAGCCCGTACAGCTCGCAGGAGGCGAGGCCCTCGACAAGGTCGATGATGTCCTCGATCCACACGTGGGCGTTGAGTGTCGCGGTGACCGTCACGTGCGAGCGCTGGTTGTGGGCGCCGTAGGCGGAGATTTTCTTCGAGCACGGGCACAGGCTCGTCACCGGCACCAGCACCTTCAGGCTCACGCGGAAGCGCTCGTCTTCCTCCACCGCGCCGGTGAGCGTCACCTCGTAGTCCATCAGGCTGCTCACCCCGGACACCGGTGCCGTCTTGTTCACGAAATAGGGAAAGCGCATTTCGAGATGGCCGGTGCGGGCCTCGAGCCGGGCGATCATGTCGCGCACCATCGGCTCCAGCGCCTCGACGGAGAGCTCGTGTTCGCGACCGTTGAGGATCTCGACGAAGCGCGACATGTGGGTGCCCTTGAAGTGCTGCGGCAGCCCCACGTACATGTTGAACACCGCGACGGAGCCTTGCGTGCCGCCGCTGCGGTCGCGCACGCGCACCGGATGGCGGATCGAGCGTATCCCCACCTTGTCGATCGGCATCGCGCGGGCGTCGGGGGCGGACTGGACGTCGGGAATGTCGTTGAGCTTCATGGCGGCGTTTCCGGTGAGGGGTGCAGCCCCATCGTCCACCGATGCGCGCCTCGCCTCATCGTCCGTTCAGACGGTGAGCGCGGGTCGTCCGCGCGCAGGGCGCGGCCGTGGCGTCCATTAGTCTCAACGGACGATGTTCCGCTTTCCCGCCGGGTGAATGATTTGCTCCATCAAGAGGGCAGGCGCCGCACGCCGCCGCCCCGCCGCCCTGGCGCCGCATGGCTGCGCGCGTGGGGGCGCAAGAACAGCAATGACGGAGACAAATGCATGGATAACGGCATCGCGGCCCGCAAGGCATCGCAGCCTTCGGTGGACATCGTGTCGCGGGATGAAACCCAGGCGAAGCTGGATCGCCGTGCGCAGAGCAGCGCGCTGATCAAGCCGCGCGACCTGTATACCATCGCCGACCGTATCGAGGCGCAGGCGCGCGCGCAGGGTGCCCGTCACTTTCTCGTGTACGGCGATGAACGCTACAGCTATGCGGAGGTTGATGCGCGGGCCAACCAGTTCGCGCATGCGATGCGCGCGCGCGGCCTGGGGCCGGGCGAAGTCTGTGCGATGGCGCTGGAAAACCGCCCGGAATTCTTCTTCGCCTGGTTCGGCCTCGCCAAGCTCGGCGCCGTAGCAGCCTTCATCAACACGCAGGTCAGTGGCCGGCCACTCGCGCATGCGATCGAGGCGACGGGCGCGAAGGCGGTGATCCTCGGCGAGGAATGCCTGCCCAATTTCGCCGCGACCGAGGGCTTGCCGGCCATCATGCAATGGCTGCTGCCGGATGCGGAGAAGCCGGCGCCGGCCGAACTGCGGCGCCCCGGTGACACGGCGTTTGCCGAAGCGATCGCGAGCGCGTCACGTGACGCCTTCCCGCGCGAACCGAGGGCAGCGCTCACCGCCGAGACGCCCGCGCTGCTGATCTTCACCTCGGGCACCACGGGCTTGCCGAAGGCGGCCCGGTATAGCCACATGCGCTGGATGTCGTCGGGCGATGTCATGGTGGATACCATCGACGCGACCGCCGATGACGTCTTCTACTGCTTTCTGCCGCTCTACCACGGTGCCGCGGCGACCTCGGTCACGTCCACGGCCCTGAAGGCTGGTGCGACGATCGTCGTTCGGCGCAAGTTCAGCACGCGCGAATTCTGGAACGACGTGCGCCGCTATGGCATCACCGTCTGCCAGTACATCGGCGAAATCTGCCGCTATCTGCTGAATCAGCCGGCCACCGCCCGCGATCGCGAACACGCGTTGCGCTGCATGATGGGGGCCGGTCTGACGCCCGAATCCTGGTTGCGCTGGGTGGAGCGATTCGGTCCGGTCCAGATCTTCGAGGGCTGGGGATCGACGGAGGCGAACGCCAACCTGATCAACGTCGACAACCGCATCGGTTCCTGCGGCCGTGTGCCGTACTGGGAAAAGACGAACTTCCGTCTCGTACGCTACGACCTCGAGAGCGGCGAGCACGTGCGCGATGCGCGCGGCTTCTACCTGTTGTGCGAGCCCGGCGAGGTCGGCGAGGGCATCGGCTACATCGTCGATCATCCGGATATCGGCGGCGGGCGATTCGAGGGCTACACCTCGGCGGACGCCACCGAAAGGAAGATCCTGCGCAACGTGTTCGTCGAAGGCGATGCCTACTGGAGTTCCGGCGATCTGCTGCGCTACGACGAGGACGGCTACTTCTATTTCGTCGACCGCATCGGCGACACCTTCCGCTGGAAGAGCGAGAACGTGTCCACGATGGAGGTGGCCGACGCGCTCTCCGATTATCCCGGCGCGGAGTTGATCAATATCTATGGCGTGCAGGTGCCCGGCCATGAGGGGCGGGCGGGGATGGCGGCGGTGGTGATGCAGGACGGCCACCGCTTCGACCCCGCCAGTTTCTATGGGCTCACTGAGGCACGCCTGCCGCGTTATGCGGCGCCGCTGTTCGTGCGCGTGTCGCAGGCGGCCGAGCTGACCACCACCTTCAAGCTGCGCAAGGTCGATCTGCAGCGCCAGGGCTACGATCCGATGGCCTTCGACGACCCCCTGTATGTGCGCAGCGAAACGGATTGCACCTACCTGCCGTATTCCGCCGAGGCGTTGGCCAAAGCCGGGTTGCCCGCGTTCAGCGCGAGCACGGAGGGCGCCACCATCTAGTCCGTTTGGACGATGTGCGCGGGGGGTGTGCGGCGCAACGTGTGCCGTACGCAGAACCGGCCTCCACGTCCTTGTGGGCGGGGGCAGAAGCGGTCAGTAACGAGGCCCGTCAGAGGCCCGACTGGAGAGAGACAATGACGATCAAGCTGCTCGTGCTCGGCGCCCTGTGCGCATACTTCGGCGCCCAATGGTTCAAGGAGGGCGCTGCCCACGACGACCTCGCGTCCTGCGCGGCATCCGTGCATCACTGCTCCGGCGCCGTCATTCTCGGGCGGATATCGCCCGACCAGTTCTTCGGTGCGCAGACGGTGCGC
>JANJTY010000376.1 GCA_024710865.1 Lysobacteraceae bacterium
CTCTACCTCAAGACCCACAACTTCCACTGGAACGTGACGGGTCCGATGTTCAACACGCTGCACACCCTGTTCGAGACCCAGTACACCGAACTGGCGCTGGCGGTGGACAGCATCGCCGAGCGCATCCGCGCCCTGGGCTTCCCGGCGCCCGGCACCTACGCCGCCTACGCCAGGCTCAGCTCGATCCAGGAGGAGGAAGGCGTGCCGGATGCAAGGGACATGATCCGCCAACTGGTCGAAGGCTGCGAGGCCGTGGTGCGCACGGCGCGCAAGATCCTCCCGCTGGCCGAAGCCGCCAGCGACGAGCCGACCGCCGACCTGCTCGCCCAGCGCATGCAGGTGCACGAAAAGAACGCCTGGATGCTGCGTTCGATGCTGGAGTAGGCGGCGCGATGCGACAGGCTGCAAGCCGCGCTCGGGCACTCCAGGATCGCTAGAGTCGTCGTGCAGTCACGCGCGAAGCGTGGGCGCTCCAGCCCCGATCAAGCGACGAGATGAAAGCAACAGACACCGGGCGTCAGGAAGACCGGTGAACCTGCGCTGCGTGTGATGCCGCCTGACGCCGGAGCCAATCTCCGCGCCGATCCACGGGCATTGGGCCGCCCCACGCCACCCGGCGATGGCTGCATGTCCTGACCTCTCGAATCGAACCGCCCGACGGTGGCAGAAGCATCTGCCGTTTCGCGTGCCTTCGGTCTGTGGACCCACCCACCGCCGACCGTCCCCTGCCCATGCCCCTGTTCCGACTGCTCCAACGGCTTCCACTGGCCCTCGCGCTCCTGACCGCCACCGCCAACGGCGCGGATCTGGCGGCCGACATCAACACCGGCCTGGCCCCGGTGCGCGGCAGCGAACCGGCCGCCTTCGCCCAGCTCAGCGGCGGCGCGAGCTATTTCCAGGCCTGCGACAGCGCGCACGGCTGCGAGCTGTGGGAGAGCGACGGCAGCGGCGCCGGCACGCGCCTGCTCATGGACATCTGCCCCGGCCCCTGCAGCAGCGCGCCGTCCGCGCTGACCACCGCCTTCGGCGAGATGATCCTGTTCGTCGCCGACGACGGCCAGCACGGGCGCGAACCCTGGGTGCTGGCGCCGGGCGCCCTCGGACCGCTGCCGCAGCTTCTCGTGGACGCGCTGCCGGGGCGGCTGGGCTCGGCACCGGCCGGGTTCCTGCCGGTGACGGCCGCGGGTGACGGGCTGGGCGGGGTGTTCTTCAGCGCGGCCGCCACCGATCCCGCGCGCGGCGCGGATTCGCTCTGGCGGGTGACCTCGACCACCTCGCAGGTCCTCGCCCTGCCGGTGCTGCAGCCGGGCACGCTGCGCGCGATGGGCGTGCCGGTCGGCGCCTCGGCCCGGCTGTTCTTCACGGCGCAGGCCGACGATGGATCGAGCGGCAGCGAGCTGTGGACCGCCACGGCCGGCATCGGCGGCAGCGTGGAGGTGGCGCTGGTGCAGGACATCGCGCCGGGAACGGCGTCCTCGGCGCCCAGCGGGCTGGCCTACTCGGTTCCGACCGGGCTGCTCTATTTCAGCGCATTCCGCGGCGATATCGGCTTCGAGCCCTGGCGCAGCGACGGCACCGGCGCCGGCACCGTGCCGCTGGGCGACCTGCGCCCCGGAACCGCCTCCTCGGCACCGCTCGAGTTCACACCCTTGGGCAGCGCCGTCCTGTTCCGCGCCTCGACCGCGGCCGGCGCCCCCTTCGAACGTCTGTGGCGCAGCACCGGCAGCGCCGCCGGCACCAGCGAGGTCGCGGGTGGCGGCGCCGATCCACGCCACCTCCAGCGCCTGGGCAACAGGCTCGTCTATGTCGCCAGCGCCGCCGCGGCAGGGCGCGAGTTCCATACCGTGGACGAAGCCGGCACCGCCGCGCTGGTGACCGACCTGGTCCCCGGCGGCAACGGCATCGACACCGGCGGCGGCCTCAGCCTGAACCGCGCCGCCGCCGGCTTCGGCTTCGTGCACTTCTTCGATTTCATCAGCGGCCGGCTCTACCGCACCGACGGCAGCGCGGCGGGCACGCGCCAGGTCGGCGGCAGTCCCGAATTCGGCGGCTTCGTGATCGGCGACATGCACGCGCGTCCCGACCGGCTGCTGCTGGGCTGGCGCAGCAGCAACACGGTCGGCACCGAACCGCATGTCGCGCGCTACGACCTGGCCAATCAGATCAGCCTGCTGAAGAACATCGGCGACGAGGTTGGCCACAGCAATCCGACCGGCTTCACCACCCTCGACGCAGGCACGCTCGCCTTCGCCTTCGAGCAGGACTCCGGCATGGAGCTGCGCCGGCTCGATCCGGGCGCGGCCGCCCTGCTGTCGGACGCCGCGCCGGGCGGGTCGGCCTTCCTCGATGCGGCCAGCAGCTTCAACGGCGCGCGCCGGCGCGCGCTGCTGCCCGGTCCGCCGCAGCGGCTGTTCTTCGTCGCCAGCGGCAGGCTCTGGCAGAGCGACGGCAGCGTCGAGGGCACCACCCCCGCGGTGGATCTGAACCTGCTGCGCCCCGACACCGGCGGCGTCCGCTGCATCACCGCCGACGGCGACCAGCTGCTGGTGCTGGCGCAGAACTTCGGCAGCGCCGGCACCTCGCTCTGGCGCAGCGACGGCACGCCCGAGGGCACCGAGCTGCTGCTCGCGCCGGAGCTGATCGGTGGGGGCGATGAACTGGATTACTTGTTCTGCCCGTTGCGGGTGGGCCCGTCCATCCTGCTGATCGGCCGGGACAGCAGCACGGGCTTCAACCTGTATCGCAGCAACGGCCAGTCCGGCAATTTCTCGGTGCTGCTGGACATCGCGCCGGGGCCGGCCGACACCTTCGTGGACGAGGACCGGATGGCGAAGGTCGGCGATCGCCTGTTCTTCGTCGCCAGCGACGAGGCCGGCGAGGCCAACGACGAGCTCTGGGTCACCGACGGCACCGCGCAGGGCACGCGCCTGGTGCGGGACATCGCCCCGGGCGGCGCGTCGCGGCCCGTGCTGCTCACCGCGCTGCCGGGCGGCGTGTTCTTCGGCGCACGCACGCCCGCGACGGGCATCGAGCCCTTCTTCAGCGACGGTACCGAGGCCGGCACGGTGGCGCTGGGCGACCTGCTGCCCGGCCTGGGCAGCAGCCTGCCCGACACCCAGGACCCCACCCAGCAGCCCGCGGCCTCGGGCACGCGGGTGTTCTTCGCCGCCAGCGGCGCGAACGCCGGCGCCGGCACGCATCTGGCGGTGAGCGACGGCACGCCGGGCGGCACCCGCCGCATCCTGCCCGCCGGCACCACGGCGCCGATCGCGCCGCGCGATCTCGTCGGGCTGGGCGACGGCAGCGTGGTGTTCAGCGCATTCACGCCGGAGACCGGGCGTGAGCTGTGGTTCAGCGACGGCACCGATGCCGGCACCTTCCTGGTCGCGGACATCCGGCCCGGGCCGGACAGCAGCGGCCCGACGGATTTCCACCCCGAGGCCGACCGCGTGCTGTTCAGCGCCGACGACGGCAGCATCGGACGCGAGGTCTGGCAGCTGCTGCTGGCGCGTCCCGACGCGCTGTTCGGCGACGGCTTCGAGGCGCGGGTCGATTGACCCGCTGCCGCGGCTCTCAGTCCTTCAGCGCGTAGATCGCCGGCAGGTTGCGGCCCTGCTCGTAGAAGTCCATGCCGAAGCCGAACACGTAGCGGTCGGGCACTTCCACGCCCCAGTAGTCGGGGATCAGGTCCGGCACGCCGCGTCCGTGCCGCTTCCAGGCCAGCACGGCGAAACGCACCTCGGCGGCGCCCTGGGCCTGGCACCAGCGCCGCACTTCGGCCAGGGTCGGACCCTCGTCGAGGATGTCGTCGACCAGCAGGATGCGCTTGCCGGCCAGCGGCACGTGCGGCTCGTGCAGCCAATGCAGGCCGCCGCCGCTGGTCTCGCCGCGGTAGCGGGTGGCGTGCAGGTAGTCGAACTCGATCTCGATGCCGAGTTCCAGCGCCAGCAGCGAAGCGAAGAACATGCCGCCGTTCATGATCGGCAGGTAGACCGGACGGCTGTCGCCGTAATCGCGGCGGATCTCGGCGGCCATGCGCCGGATCGC
>JANJTY010000385.1 GCA_024710865.1 Lysobacteraceae bacterium
GCGCACCGGCCTGGCTGGCCAGCACGATGCCTTCCCAGACCAGCAGGCGGGTGTCGTCGGGGCTGCGCTGGCGCTCGCGGCCGATCTGCGCCAGCAGCGTTTCGTAGGCCTTGACCCGGTCATCCTCGGGCGTGGCGTAGCGGATCTCGGCCCAGCGCGCCTGGATCGCGCTGAGGGGATCGTGCAGCGCCGCGTCCGCGGCGGCTTCCTGCGCAGCGGCTTCGGTCATCGACACGGGCACGGCGGACTCCTCCGCAAGGCCGTTGGCAACGGGCAGCAGGGCGGCCGGAAGCAGGCACAGGGCGATCAGGCGCGGCAGCGTGGACGCTCGGTTCATGGATGGGCTCCGGTGGTGGTGAGGGACGCAGGTGGCGGAACGGGAGCGGCCGGCCGGGCGTGGCGTCGCACGCTGGGCAGGGCCTGGCGCAGGCCGCGGTCGACCAGGGCCGGGAAGGCGCCGTTCAGCCACACGAACAGCTTCTCCGGGAATCCGAACTGACGCCGTCGCGCACCGCCGCGCAGCGCGGCGAGGATCTGGCGCGCCGCGTCGTCCGCGCTGTCGGTGCGGGTGCCGAGTTCGCGGTTGAGCGCGTTCACGGCGGCCGAGTTGAACGCGGTATCGGTTGCGCGCGGCGCGATCCAGAGCGCGCGCAGGCCGGTGTCCGCCTGCTCGCGTCCGAGGGCTTCGATGAAGCCGCGCAGGGCGAACTTGCTGGCGCTGTAGGTGGCGAAGCCGGGATAGGCCAGGCTGCCGAAGGTCGAGCCGATCGCCACGACCGCGGCCTCGGCATGGCTGCGCAGCTGCGGCAGCAGGGCCTGGGTCAGGGCCATGGGCGCCAGCAGGTTGGTCTGCAGCATCGCTTCACGGCGGGCGCCATCGCTGTCTTCGAACAGGCCGAAGTCGCCCAGCGCGGCCGCATGGATCAGCAGGTTCGGCGCGCCGGCCTCGCGCGCCGCGGCGACGATGCGGGCGCGGCCGTCGTCGCGGGTGATGTCGGCGATCAGCGGCAGCAGGCGTCCGGGCAGACGCGTGCAGTGCGACTGCAGCTCGGCCAGGGCGCCGGCGCGGCGCCCGATCGCCAGCACCTGCGCGCCCTCGGCGCAGAGCGCCAGGGCCAGGGCTGAACCGATGCCGCCGCTGGCGCCGGTGAGGACGATGCGCGATCCGGCGAGCTTCATCACGCCGCCTCCCGCAGCGCCGGGGCTGCATCGATGGCGCGGAAGATGTCGCCATAGAGCCGGTAGAAGCGTCGCGCGGCGTGGATGATCGCGGCCTGGTCGGCGGCGTCCTCGATGCGGTCCATCAGGCCCTCGAAGAAGCCGACGTGTTCGATGTCGAGGTCGCCGTGCGAACGCAGATAGGAGAAGGCCGAGCGCGGCAGGCCGAGGCTGCGCTCGATGGCCTCGGCGGCGCGCGTGGCCAGGGCCACGCTGGTGCCCTCCAGCACCAGCACCATGCCGAAGAAGCTCAGCGGATGGACGCGGGCGATGCCGTCGTAGGCATAGGCCACCATCAGCTCGGTCGCCAGGCTCGGCGCGCGGCCGGCCCAGTGCGCGCGCGACTCGCCCATGGCTTCGAGGTCGTCGAGGATCCAGGCCTCGTGGCCGATCTCCTCTTCGATGTACTCGGCCACGGCTCCGCGCAGCCAGTCGAGCCGATCCGGCAGGCGCGCGCCGCAGGCCATCAGCAGGGGCACGGTGTGGCGCACGTGCTGGTAGGCCTCGCCCAGGAAGGCGGCGTACTCGGCGCGCCGGATCTGCCCGGCGAGGGCGCGCTGCAGGATCGGGATCGACTGCAGCTCGGCGCGCTCGTTCGCGGTTGCGGCCAGCAGGTGGGCGTGGAAGCTCATGCGGTGGTCTCCATGACGTGGGATGGAAGCAAAGCAGCGAGGCGCGAATCCGGGCCCTGCGCGTAGGCGCGCTCGATGTCGGAGGCATGGCGCGCCAGCACCACCTCGCGCCGGGGTCGGCCGTTGCCGGTCAGGCTGCCGTCGGCGGCGCTGAGCGGCGCCGCCAGGTGCAGCACGGCGCCGATGCGGGCGTAATCGGGCAGGCGCGCATTGGCTCGCCGCACGGCGGCCAGCAGCGCGGCGGGGTCGGACCCGGCGAGCGGCGACCAGAGCAGGGCCAGGTTCCAGGGTCGCGCCTCGCCCAGCACCAGCGCCTGCGGTATTTCGGCTTCGGCCAGCAGCTCGCCTTCGACCCAGGCCGGCGAGACGTTGCGCCCGTAGCTGGTGATGAAGCGCTCGCTGCGGCGACCCTCGATGACCACCCGCCCCGCCGCATCGACCCGGCCGGTATCGCCGCTGTGCAGCGCGCCCGGCGGCGGTGGTTCGGCGCCGAGGTAGCCGAGGAAGCGCGGTCCTTCGATCAGCAGTTCGCCGCTGGCGTCCACACGCACGCGCTGGTGCGGCAGCGGCCGCCCGACGCTGCCGGGCTGCACCTCGCCCGGACGGTTGAGGCAAACGACCGAGCCGGCCTCGCTCAGGCCGTAGCCTTCGTAAACCGACAGGCCGGCCGCGGCGGCGCGCTCCAGCAGGCGCGGCGACACCCGCGCCCCACCGACCGCGAGTAGCGCGGGCGCACGGCGCAGCGGACCATCCAGCGCGATCGCCG
>JANJTY010000421.1 GCA_024710865.1 Lysobacteraceae bacterium
GCAGGCTGGCGGCCAACTCGGTGACCTGCGCGCGCGAGGCGAAATTGCGGGTGAACAGGATCACCCCGCCCACGGCCGGATGCTGCAGCCAGTCGCGCTCGACGGCGTGCAACTCGGTTCCCGCGATGCCGATCACGAGCATGGGTGCTTCTCCTCCTCGCGCCACTGCGCATAGGGACGCTCGGCCAGGGCCGAGTTGTAGTAGCGCGGCTGGTCGGTGACGTCCAGGCCCAGCCAGTCCGGATGGGCGAAGGCGAAATCGGCATCCGGCAGCTCGACCTCGGCTACCACGAGCCCGGCATTCTCGCCCTCGAATTCGTCGATCTCGAAGGTCAGGCCGTCGTGCTCGACGTAGTGCCGGGTCTTGGCGATGCGTCCGCCGGCGCAGAGCGCGAGCAGGGCCTGCGCATCGTCCAGCGGAATGGCGTACTCGAACTCCTGCCGGCTCGGGCCGATCGCGCGCGCCTTGAGGTTCAGCCAGGCCTGCGCGCCGGCGATGCGCACCCGTACCGAGGCGCGCTCGCGCCCTTCGCGCAGGGCGGCGGGATCGTTGATGTAGGCCTGCGCCATGCGCTGGCTGCGCGCCACCTCGCCGCGCCAGGCATCGTCGCGCAGCAGGAACTTGCGTTCGATCTCGATGCCCATCAGCGCGGCTCGAACACGGCGATGCTTTCCACGTGCGCGGTCTGCGGGAACATGTCCATCGCGCCGGCGGCGGTCAGCACGAAGCCGCGCTCCTTGACCAGGAAACCGGCATCGCGCGCCAGCGAGCCCGGATGGCAGCTGACGTAGACGATGCGGCGCAGACCCTTGAGCGGCAGCTGCGCCAGCGCCTCGGCCGCGCCGGCGCGGGCCGGGTCGAGCAGCAGCGTGTCGAAACCGGCCTTGAGCCAGGGCTCGGCGGCCAGGTCCTTGGCCAGGTCGGCGGCGAAGAACTCGGCGTTGCCGATGCCGTTGCGCGCGGCGTTGTCGCGTGCGCGCTGCACCAGGCCGGCCTCGCCCTCCACCCCGACCACCTGCGCGGCGCGGCGCGCCAGCGGCAGGGTGAAGTTGCCCAGGCCGCAGAACAGGTCGAGCACGCGCTCGTGCGGCTGCGGATCGAGCAGGTCGAGCGCCTGCGCGATCATGCGCCGGTTGATGCCGGCGTTGACCTGGATGAAGTCGAGCGGACGAAAGGCCAGGCGCAGGTCGTACTCGGGCAGGGCGAAGTCCAGCTCGACCGACTCCGGCCAGAGCGGATGGACCGAGTCGATGCCGCCGGGCTGCAGGAAGACGGCGAAACCGAAACGCTGCGCGAAGGCGACGAGCGCCGCGCGGTCGGCCTCGGACATCGCTTCGAGGTGGCGGAAGATCAGCGCGGTGGCGCCGTCGCCGGCGATGAACTCGATCTGCGGGATGCTGCGCTTGCCGTCCAGGCCGTCGACCAGGGCGGCGATGTCGGCGATGCGCTCGCCGATCGCCGGAACCACGGTGTGGCAGATCGAAAGATCCGCCACGAAGCGCGGGTTGCCCTCGCGGAAGCCGACCACGGTCTTGCCCTTCTTCTCCACGTAGCGCACCGAGAGCCGGCCCTTGCGCCGATAGCCCCAGGCCGCATCGACCAGCGGCGGCAGCACGCGCTGCGGCTCGACGCCGCCGATGCGCGCGAGGTTCTCCAGCAGCACGCGCTGCTTGGCCTCGATCTGCTTGTCGGCGGACAGGTGCTGCAGCACGCAGCCGGCGCACTGGCCGAAATGCGGGCAGCGCGGCTCGACCCGGTCCGGGGATGCGGTGAGCACCTCGAGCGTGCGCGCCTCATCGAAATGGCGGCTGCGGCCAGTCTGCTCCGCCCGCACCCGCTCCCCCGGCAGGGCGCCGGCCACGAACACCACCTTGTCCGCGCGTCGACCGACGCCGCGACCGTCGTGCGACAGGTCGAGGATGTCGATCTCGTAGGGTTCGGGACTGCGGTTGCGGTTGCGCGCCAAGGCTGGGGCCCGGATTTCGTGGGGCGCGGATTGTGCCATGGATCGCCGCCTCGTCCGGCCCCAGCGGGCGCGCGCGTGGCGGGGATCAGTCGCCTCCGTCGGTCTCGAAATCCGCAGGGTCGTGGGCGTAGTCGAGCAGGTCGCCCGGGCGGCACTCCAGCACCGCGCAGAGCCTGGCCAGGGTACCGAAGCGGATGCCGCGCACCTTGCCGCTGCGGAAGAGCGACAGCTGGGTCTCGCTGATGCCCACCGCGGCGGCCAGCTGGCGCGCGGTCATGCCGCGCCGCTGCAGCATGGCATCGAGGGTGACCCGGATCGGCATCAGACGATCGCGTCCAGCTCGTCCTGCAGCGCGCGCGCCTGGTCGACCAGCTGCGCCAGCAGGATCAGGGCCGCGCCGACCACGCCGAGCACGATGCCGGACAGGTCGAAGTACGCGTAGCTGCCGGTGCCGCCGCTGATCCAGCGCCCCAGGTTCGTGACAGCGAACACGCTGAGCAGGGCGCCGGCCAGGACTCCCGCGCCCATGCGCCGCATGGCCCGCGCCACCGTGGCGTGGAACAGGCGCCCGGCGGCGAGGTCGCCCAGCGCCTGCTGCGCCGCCCACAGCGCCCAGAGATAGCCGAAGGCCGGCAGCGCCAGGACCAGCATCAGCAGGCGGCGCGTGCCCGGCCCCGACGTGCCGCCGCCCTGGAACAGCCAGGGCGCGCCGATGGCGCCCGCCGCAACCAGCAGGAGCAACACGGTGAACACGACCAGGGCCGCTGCTCGCAGCAGCCGGCAGTGGGTCCGGAAGGGGTCATTGGGCATGTGGGGACGCTGCGTCGGGTCCGTGGAACTTTAATCTTGACTTAAAACCGCCGGATCGCCTAGTTTTAATTCTTACTTAAACTCCGTCTGGATCCGCCGCATGCGCTTCGCGATCGAAACCGAAGGACTGACCCGCCGCTTCGGTCCGCGCCTGGCGGTCGATGCGCTGGCGCTGCAGGTGCCCGCGGGCAGCGTCTATGGCTTCCTGGGACGCAACGGCGCCGGCAAGACGACGACGATTCGTCTGCTCC
>JANJTY010000468.1 GCA_024710865.1 Lysobacteraceae bacterium
CCGCGCAGCTTCGCGTCCCAGCCGGCCACCGCATCGGTGGCGGCGATGTGTTCGGCCGCCAGCATGCCCGAGCGCAGGGCCTGGTGGACGCCCTTGATCTTGGGCACGTTGACCAGCCCGGCATCGCAGCCGATCAGGATCGCGCCCGGCATCTCCACCTTCGGCAGGCTCTGGTAGCCGCCGGTGACGATGGCGCGCGCGCCGGCCGAGAGGATGCTGCCGCCCTCGAGCAGGGGCTTCACCGTGGGGTGGTGCTTCCACTGCTGGAAGGCCTCGTACGGCTGGTAGTTCGGGTCGCGGTAGTCGAGGCCCGAGACGTAGCCCAGGGCGATGCGGCCGCCGGTCAGGTGGTAGAGGAAGCTGCCGCCGTAGGTGCGCGAATCGGCCGGCCAGCCCAGGCTGTGCACGATCTTGCCGGGCTTCACGCGATCCTCCGGCACCTGCCAGAGTTCCTTGATGCCGATCGAGTAGCTCTGCGGGTCGCAGTCGGCGTCGAGCTTGAAGCGCTGGATCAGCTGCTTGGCCAGGTGCCCGCGCGCGCCCTCGGCCAGCACGGTGATGCGGGCGCGGATGTCGATGCCCTGCGTGTAGCCGGGCTTGTGCGAGCCATCCTTGGCCACGCCCATGTCGCCGATGCGCACGCCGCACACCTTGCCATCGCCATCGAGCAGGGGTTCGGCAGCGGCGAAGCCGGGGTAGATCTCCACCCCCAGGGCCTCGGCCTGCGGTGCCAGCCAGGCGCAGGTCGCGCCCAGGCTGACGATGAAATTGCCGTGGTTGTTCATCTGCGGCGGCACGATCGGGAACTTGAAGCCGCCGGTCTTCGTCAGGAACCAGAACTCGTCCTCGGTCGCCGGCACGCAGATCGGCGGCGGGTTGTCGCGCCAGCCGGGCAGCAGCTCGTCCAGCGGCGCGGGCTCGATCACCGCGCCGGAAAGGATCTGCGCGCCGACGGTCGAGGCCTTCTCGATCACGCAGACCGACAGCTCGGGCTTGAGCTGCTTCAGGCGGATGGCGAAGGCGAGACCGGCCGGGCCGGCGCCCACCGTGACGACGTCGTACTCCATGAACTCGCGTTCGCTCATGCCGCGGGTCTCCGCTTCGGCCTGCAGGAAAGGCCCGATTATCCGGCCCGCGGCGTGAAGCGGGCAAACCGGGCGACGCGCGCGGCTGGCCCGGGGCCGCGATTCCGGGGAGAATCGCAGCGCCGCAGCCGTGCGCGGCGCAGGAAAGCCGCATGCAGTGCTTCGTCTACAAGAGTCTTCGACGCGCCGACACCTTCGTGTACCTGGCGCAGCGGGATGGCTTCGCCCGGCTGCCCGAGGGCCTGCGCGCACGCCTCGGCGAGCTGCAGTTCGTGCTCGAGCTCGTGCTGCATGCGCAGCGGCGGCTGGCGCGGGTCGAGGCGCCGGTCCTGATGCAGGCCCTGGACACGCACGGTTTCTACCTGCAGTTGCCGCCCGGCGAACCCGATACCCGCGATGCGCTGGACTGAGCGCCCCACCGCACCCGCGCCGCCGATGGAGTGGCGCATCGTCCTGGCGCTGCTGGCCCTGATCCTGCTCGTTCCGGCGGCGGCCTGGCCGCATCCGGTGCTGGCGGCGGGTAGCGCACTCGCGCTGGGACTGGCGGCCTTCGCCTTGTCGCCGGTGCGGACTTCGGCCCCGACCCTGCTGCTGGGCTTTGCCGGCCTCGGCGTGGTGCTCGGCGCGCTGCTGCTGCTGCCGCTGCATTGGCTGTTGCAGTCGCCTGAGCTGCTGCCAGTGCTGGCGATCGGCGCCAGCCTGGCGCTCTGCCTCGCGCTGGCCTGGCGCGCGGTGCTGCCGTTGGGCCTGCTGCAGAACGGCGCGATCGAGCCGGCCAGCGGGTCCGCCTGGCGTCGGGCCTGGCGCCTGGCTCGCGTGCTGCGTCAGACCCAGCCGTTGGCGCACGAAGGTCTCGGCTCGGCGGTGGCGCTCTGCCTGTTCGCCCTGCTGGCGCTGGCGCCGTCGGTGCCGACCTTGCCGCCGGGCGGCCGCTGGCTGGCGCTGCTGCTCCAGGTTCCCCTGTTGCTCGCGGGTGCATCCGGGCCGCGTCGGCTCGCCCGCCTCGTGCTGATTGCCGAACCGCTGCCCGAGCCGCAGCGATCGGCGGGCGCAGCGCCTGCGGCCGTCGCGGACACGAGCCCGGGTACGGTCGGACGCGACCCGGTCGAAGCGCTGTACGAGGCCGCCCGCGGCGGCCGCATCGAAGACGCACTGGCGCAGGTCGAAGCCGGGGCCGACGTGCATGCGCTGCCGTTGCCCGATTGGCGCGATCAGCGCAGCCTGGCAATGCTGGCCGCCGTCCTGCCCGACCTGCGCCTGCTGCGCCTGCTGATCGCGCGCGGGGTCGATCCCAACCGTCGCCACGGCGGACTCACGCCGCTGCTCGCGGCCACGCGCGACAGCTACCAGGGTCGGCCGGACGCGGTGATGATGCTGCTGGCGAACGGCGCCGATCCTGATGCCGCCGATGCCGAAGGTCGCACCGCCCTGCACTACGCTGCGCTGGCCGGCGCGCCCGAAGTGGCGGCCCTGCTGCTGGACGGCGCGGCCGCGCTCGAAGCACTCGACCGCGAAGGCCTGAGCCCGCTGGGCCGTGCCTGCGCCAGCGGCAACTGGCGGCTGGCCCGCTTCCTGCTCGAGCGTGGCGCCAAGGCCGCGCCGCCGGGTGGACAGCCGGCACTGATCGCCGCCGCCGGCGGTGAGGACGATCCGGCCGGGGTGCAATTGCTGCTGAAGCAGCGTGCCGCGGTGAACGCCACCGGCCCGCTGCAGCGCAGCGCCCTGCACGCCGCCGCGCTGGCCGGCAACGCCGCCATCGCGCGCGTGCTGCTGCAGGCCGGGGCCGAGGTCGATGCACGCGACGCGCACGGCGTCACGCCGCTGATGGAGGCCGTGCGCTCGGGTGCCGAGACCGTGGTCGAGGCCCTGGCCGCGCGCAAGCCCGACGCCAATGCGCGCGATGCCAGTGGCCGCAGCGTGCTGACCATCGCCTGCCGCTCGCGCGCGGTGACGCCGGCCCTGCTGCGGCGCCTGCTCGAACTGGGAGCCGACCCAGAGCGCCGCGACGACACCGGACACCGACCGATCGAGGATGCCGTGGCGCAGGGGCGCTGGCCGTTGGTCGCCCTGCTGGATCCTGCCTATCCCTTGCCCGCCAGCGTCTGCCACGACGCCGAGCCCCCGCACGAGGACGCGCAGGCCGTGGACGGCGCCGAGGTGCCGCACGACGACGGCGCCAGGCCCGACGCCGTCGCGCAGGTGCTGGAACTGGCCGCGCGCAACGACCGTAACGCGCTGCGCCGCTGGTTCGGCCCGCTCACGGGGATCGAACCGCGTGCGCCGAACGACGAACCCCTGCTGCTGCGCCTGCTCGATGCCGGCGGCCGCGCACTGCCCGCGATCGAAGTGCTGCTGGAGCGCGGCGTAGCCTGCGGCGGAGGCGGCGGGCTGGGGCGCTACCTGGCCGCCTGCGCCGCGGCGCTCGACACCAGCCGCCTGCACGAGAACCTGGCCCTGGCCTTGCTCGCGCGCGGCGCCGATGCCTTCGCGCGCTGCCCGGACGGCGAGCCGGTTCTGCATGAGGCCTTGCGACTGGGCTGGCTGCGCCTGGCCGAGAACCTGCTGGACGCCGGCGTGGATCCGGATCAACGCGACGCGCACGGCTGGAGCGGTCTCTACCTGGCCACCAACCTGGGGCTGGAGCCGGCCGTGCGCCTGCTGGTCCGCTTCGGCCCCGAGCTGCGCGCGCGCGCCGCCGATGGCCAGACCCCGATGGGACTGGCGCTGGCCGGCGGCCGCGAGGATCTGGCGCGCTGGCTGGACTGGAGCGGGCCCTGGCAGCTGCCAGCACGCCGCCTGCGCCCGGACGATCTGGTGGCCGCGGCGTTGGCGGGTGATGCCGCGGCGGTGGAGCGGCTGCTTGGGCTCGGATTGCCGATCGACGCCACCGACGCACAAGGCTGCACCGCCCTGCTGCGCGCCGCCGGCCAGGGCCACGTCGCGGTCGTGCGCAGCCTGCTCGGGCGTGGGGCCGATCCTGCCCTCAGCGCGCGCACCGGCGCCACGCCGCTGACAGCGGCGGTGAGCGCGCGGCGCGGCGACGTGCTCGACGCCCTGCTCGAATCCGGGGTCGCGGTCGACCAGCCCTTGCCTGGTGGCGCCACGGCCTTGATGGTGGCCTGCGCGCTCGGTCAGGACGAGGCCGTGCGCAGCCTGATCGCGCATGGCGCGCGGGTGGACCTGCGCGATGAGCAGGGCAACACTGCCCTGCTGGCCGCGGCCGAGCATGCCGCCCTGGCGCGCGTGCGCGAGCCGGTGCTGGGCCTGCTGCGCCGCCTGCTCGCCGCCGGCGCCGAGATCGAGGCGCGCAACGCGCAGGGTTGCGGTGCGTTGCATCTCGCGTTGGGTGGCGGACAGGAGCCCGGGGTGTCCTTGCCGGACGAACTCCTGGTCGAACGCGTCGGCCTCCTGCTTGGCGCCGGAGCCCGGCTCGATGCGCAGGACCGGCGCGGCTTCACCCCCCTCCACCTGGCCGCGCTGCATGGACTCAACCGCTGCGTGAGCGGCCTGCTGGCGGCCGGCGCGACGCGCGCTGCCCTGGATGCCCTCGGGCGCAGTCCGCGCGACCTTGCCCTGCAGCGGGGCTTCGTCGACATCGCCGCGGAATTGGCGGCGGCACCGGCCGCGTCGTCGCCGTCGCTGGCGCGCTTCCTGCGTCCGCCTTCGGCCTGAGCCATGCTTGCCCGCACCCTGTTCCTGCTGCTGCTTTCGATGAACGTCGCGGTCGCACTGTGGTGGGCGACGCGGCCGACCCCGCCCGCGCCCAGCGTGCCCAGCAGCGATCCTGGCGTCCCGAGCCTGCGCCTGCTGAGCGAGCTGGAGTCCGGCACCGCCGAAGGCGTGGCCGAGGCGCCATTCTTTCCTGGTCCCGGCGCCGACGAGGCCTGCATCGCGCTCGGCCCCTTCCTGACCCAGGTCGATCTGCGCCGCGCCGTCGGCCAGCTGTCGCCGCGCGTCAACCGCCTGCAGTTCCGCGAGACCGTGGTGCGCGTCGAGCGCGGCTACTGGGTCTACCTGCCGGCACCGGGCACGCGCGAGCAGGCCCTGCAGCTGGCGCGCGAGTTGGCCCAGCGCGGCCTGCGTGACTACTACGTGGTGACCGCCGGCGAGCGCGAGAACACCATTTCGCTCGGGCTGTTCCGCGAGCTCGCCAACGCCGAGAAACGCCAGGCCGAGGTGACCGCGGCCGGCTTCGAGCCGCGCCTGGAGATCCGCAGCGACGACCAGCCGCAGTACTGGATCGAGATCGCCGCGCCGTCCGCCTTCGACTGGCGCGAGGCGATGGGCGGCTACGCCGGGGTCGAGTCGCGGCCCATGCCCTGCCGCTGACGGGTACAATCCGGCCCGCGCCGGCATAGCTCAGTTGGTAGAGCAACCGCCTTGTAAGCGGTAGGTCGTCAGTTCGAGTCTGACTGCCGGCACCAATCCCTCGCTGCAAGCTGGCGGAGCCTGCACGCCTGGGTGAGTTCGCAGGAGGCGGAGCCACCGCGGTCGCGCACGATTGCCGGGCTCGCGTTCACTCGAAGCCGTCGGCGAACAGGAACCCATCCCGAGTCGAGAAGCTTGCGACTCCGACGCGCGTGCGACCGCCGATGGCCGCGAAGTCGCCCACGACGTCCAGCCTGCCCGGACTGGTTGCGAGGTCCAGTACCTTCACGAACGGTCCACCGGATATCGAGGGGTTCCAATCCGGATCAGCCACCGCCGCATTGATGCCCGACAGCTTGGCGATGCCGCTGCGGGACACGCCGCTGATCGTGTCGAAGTCGCCACCTACGTAGACATTGTCCAGTTCGTCCACCGCGACCGCCCAGACCCGGCGGTCGGCCGCCGGGTTCCACGCAGCGTAGGGCGTCCCTGAGCCCGCGGCGACGATGCGCGCGAGATGCTTGCGCGAAATCGCCCCCATGAACTCGAAGTCACCGGCGGCATAAACCGAGTCGCCAGCGCCCACGGCGACGTCCAGCACCCAGCCGTCGGGCGTCGGAGCCCACACTGGATCGGCGTTGCCTGTCGAGCCCGACAGTCTTGCCAGGTAGCTCAGGGGCTCGCCACCGATGCTCGAGAATGCGCCGCCGGCATAGACGTCACCGGTGGGGGACAGCGCGAGCGCGAGAACCCGCTCGTCGGCCGAGCCATCCCAGCCGGCCACGGCCAGACCGCTGCCTTCGCCCGACACCTTGGCGATGTTCGTGCGGGCCTCGCCCCCGATCTGGGAGAACGCGCCGCCGACGTAGAGGCTGCCGTCACTGTCGGCCGCCAGCGCCAGCACGTCGCCCGTCGGTTGCGGGTTCCAGTTCGGGTCGAGGGTCCCGACCCCGCCGGCCCAGGAGTAACGCGCGAGTCCGCTTCGCGCCACCCCGCTGATCCCGATGAAGTCTCCGCCGACATAAAGCCGGCCGGCACCATCTTCGGCCAGGGCATAGATCCAACCGTACTCGCCCTCAGGCGATGGGTCCCAGGCCAGGTCCAGTGCGCCGTCGGGCCGGAAGCGCGCGAGGTTGCGGCGCGGGACGCTGCCGGCTTTCGAGAAACGGCCACCCACCACCAATCCGCCATTTGCCTGGCGCAACACCGCTCGAACCCACCCAGGCGCATCCGTGGATGCCGTGCCCACGACGTTGGCGGTGGCGCCAATGCGCACGAATCCGGCCGCTTCCTGGTCTTCGATCGCGGTGAAGGCGCCGCCGATCAACGCGTCGCCGTTGGCGGCAAAGCGCACGGTCAGGACCGTGCTGTCGGCCCCCATGGGCCGCCAATTCTCATCAACCGATGCGTTGGTGGGCGATAGCCTCGCGATGCCTCCAACCAGCCGGTTACCCACCACGATGAAATCCCCGACGACGTAGATCATGCCGTCAGGCCCGATACGGAGGTCGGTGGTGTAGCCACCGACCTGCGGGTTCCACGAGTCGGCACTTCCGGTTCCACCGCCCGACAGGC